>JAIBBY010000043.1 GCA_019694455.1 Pirellulales bacterium | reverse complement strand
CGATGGCGCCGCCGCAACAACCGCCGTATGGCGTCGCGCCCCCCACTGGGCCTACCGGTTACGCCGGAGCGCCGCCGCAGCCGGCGGCGAGTCCTTACGCTCAACAGCCACCGGTCGCTCCGGGCGGGGCGATGCAGCCGGCGAGTTACGCTCCGCCGCAGGCGCCGCAGTATGGCGCGGCAGCGCCGACGGGACCGGTTGGTCCGCAACCGGGCGTTGCGCCTCCGGGCATGACGGGTCCGGCGGCGGCCGCTCCCGCGCAGCAACCCTTGGGGCTGGATGGCTACTGCGCCGTGACGCTGTGCGAGAAGCATCAATGGGTGGCGGGCAACCGCGAGTGGGGCGTGGAGTATCGCGGGCGCATCTATCTGTTCGCCACGCCCGAGGCGAAGCAGAAGTTTTGGGACAACCCGGATCGTTTCGCGCCGGTGGCCTCGGGAGTGGACCCGGTGCTGGCGATCGAGCAAGGTCGCGACGTGCCGGGCCAGCGGGCGCATGGCGTGTTCTTTGAGAACCGCATTTACCTGTTCGCCGACGAGGCCTCGCTGGACAAGTTCCGGCAGGCGCCGGATCGCTACGCGGCGGAGATCGTGCAAGCCCGGCGATAGTTGAAGTTAGCGCGTCAGGCGGTGGCGGGCGGCAGATCATTGCGCAGCGCTAGCTTGCGCTCGGCTCTTCCCAGGCCAGGGAGCGCTCGACGGCGCGCTTCCAACCAGCATAGAGGCGATCTCGCGTTTCTGGCGGCATGTGGGGCCAAAAGCGGCGATCGAGCGCCCAGTTGCGCTCGATATCTCGCTGGTCGTTCCAGTAGCCCACCGCCAGCCCGGCCAGATAGGCCGCGCCCAGCGCGGTGGTTTCGCTGACGGTGGGGCGGACCACATCGACACCGAGCAGGTCGGTCTGCATTTGCATCAAGGCGTTGTTCACGCTGGCGCCGCCATCGACCTTGAGCTCGGCCAGCGGCAGGCCCGAGTCTTTTTGCATGGCCTCGACCAGATCGCGGGTTTGGTAGGCCATGCTGTCGACCGCGGCGCGGGCCAGATGCCCGGCCGTTGTGCCGCGGGTGAGGCCGATGATCAGTCCACGGGCATACTGGTCCCAATACGGGGCGCCAAGGCCGACGAAGGCGGGGACGAAGTAGACGCCGCCGGAGTCGCTGACGGTCTCGGCCAGTTGTTCGACCTCCGACGAGTGCTTGATGATGCCCAGGCCGTCGCGGAGCCACTGCACCACGGCGCCGGCGATGAAGACGGCGCCTTCGAGGCAGTAGGTCACCTTGCCGTCGATGCCCCAGCCGATGGTGGTGAGCAGATTATTTTTCGATTCGATCGGCGCTTCGCCGGTGTTCATGAGGATGAAGCAGCCGGTGCCGTAGGTGTTTTTGGCGGCGCCGGGCTGGAAGCAGGCCTGGCCAAAGGTGGCGGCCTGTTGATCGCCGGCGCAGCCCGCGATGGGGATGGGGGCGCCAAACCACTCGGCGTCGGTCTGGCCATAGACTTCGCTCGACGCGCGGACCTCGGGGAGCATGACGCGGGGGATATCGAGCAGGCGCAGCAGCTCGTCGTCCCAGTCGAGGGTGTGGATGTTGTAGATCAGCGTGCGGCTGGCGTTGCTGTAATCGGTGACGTGGACGCGTCCGCCGGTGAGGCGCCAGATGAGAAAGGTGTCGATGGTGCCGAAGAGGATTTCGCCCGACTGGGCGCGGGCCCGCAAGCCGGGGATGGTGTCGAGCAGGTGCTTGATTTTGGTGCCGGAGAAGTAGGCATCGACGACGAGGCCGGTCTTTTGGCGGAAGGTGTCGGCGTGGCCGTCGCTGCGGAGCTTATCGCAGATGCCGGCGCTGACTCGACTTTGCCAGACGATGGCGTTGGCGACCACGCGGCCGGTGCCGCGCTCCCAGAGGACGGTGGTTTCGCGCTGATTGGTGATGCCGATGCCGGCGACCTGCTCGGCGCGGAGGCCCGCCTTCTGCAGCGCCTGGCGGGCAACGGTGAGTTGCGAGTTCCAGATTTCCTCGGGGTCGTGCTCGACGTGGCCGGGCGTGGGGAGTATCTGGCGGAACTCCTGCTGCGCGACAGCGGCGATCGAGGCATCGCGGCCAAAGAGGATGGCGCGGCTCGAAGTGGTGCCTTGATCGAGGGCGAGGATGTATTTGTCGTCGGACATGGCGTGCTTTCCTGGGGAGCGCAACCGGGCGAACGGATGTGGATTTGGCTTTTTCAGTCTCGGCTGTCGATGCGGCCGATGTCTCCCGGTTCGACGGCCGGATGATGCCAGCCGATGAAGACTTCGTAGATGAGACCGCCGACCGCGCCGCCGATCATGGGGCCGGCGATGGGAATCCACCACCAGCCATCGCTGGCGCGGAAGACGCCGCCGCCCCAACCGGCGACCGCGGTGAAGAGTCGCGGGCCAAAGTCGCGAGCCGGGTTGATGGCGTAGCCGGCGTTGTAGCCGAAGGTCATGCCGATGAGCGCGACCAGCGTGCCAGCGGTGAGAGGACCGAGCCAGGCGGGGGGGGCGTTGTTGCGTTGGTCTCCCAGCGCGAAGGTGACGCCGACGAACAGCGCGGCGCCGACGATCTGATCGACGAGTCCGCCCGGCACGTTGCTCAGATAGCCGCGGGCGTTGGGGTAGGTGGCCCAGATGCCGGCGGTGCCTTTGGGGCCTTCGATCTGGCGTTGGCCGCCGTCGTGGTAGTCGAGGGCTTCGTGATAGGTGACAAACACCAGGGACGAGGCGACAAAGGCGGCGGCCACCTGCGTGACGATGAAGGGAGCGACCTTGGCCCAGGAGAAGCCGCGAAACAGGGCCAGGGCGAGCGTGACCGCGGGATTGAGATGGGCGCCGGAGACGCCACCGGCGACATAGATGCCCATCGCCACGGCCAGCCCCCAACCGAAGTTGATGGAGAGATACGTGCCGAACTCGCCCGTGCCGAGGACGACCTGGGCGACGACGGCGACGCCAAAGGTGACCAGGACCAGCGTGCCGAGAAACTCGGCGGCCAACTCTCGCCAAAGGGTGGTGCGCATGTTGCGACTCTCCGGTAAGTAAGCGGCGAACAACGATTGCGATCGAGCGATGAGCCAGATTGTGCAGTGCGCCGGGAGTTGAGGCAAACAGAAATGAGGGGAGAGGCAGAATGGCGCAACATGGCGGCGCGGCTCAACGTCGTCGGCCAGGTGTACGACGCGGACTTGAGGCTCGTTTGGTAGAGTGGCGAGCATGGGACGCAGGGCCGGAATCAGCCAACCCTGTTTCTGATTTGCCATTGGAATCCACCCAAGCGACACAATGGACGAATTTCCCTTTTCAGACCAGGAGTGGTTGCGCGTGCGCGAAGCGACCAATGCTGTGCTGGTCGCCACGTTAGCTGACGACGTCGTGCTGCGCCAGTCGCTGATGAGCGAACTTGAAGAAGTCTTGGAGGCTCTACGTAGTCGACATGGCGAACATCCGGTGCTGCTGGAGACCGTCGCCGATTTTCAGGATTCACCGACCATTCAAGTCGAACTCTACCGGGCGGCGCTCAAGTTGGCAGAGCAGAACCAGTTGCCGACTCGCTCGATTCGAATATCACTTGCGCGCGTGCTGCTTGAGGATTTTGACGAGGCGAGCGCTGCCGCAGCCGAACTGATGGCCTGTGAGAGAGAAATGCGAACCGATGCAGATGCAAGCGAACTGGCCGAGTGGTCGAAATTGTTGGGCCAGTGCGATGGTCGGTGATTCGTATACGCACTTCGCCTAGCCACGAGCAGCGCGTGGCTACCGTTCGATGGCGCGGATGACGCGGCAGGGGTTGCCGGCGGCGAAGACGTCGGCCGGCAGATCGCGCGTGACGACGCTGCCGGCGCCAACCACCGTGCGTGCGCCGATGCGCACGCCGGGGCAGATGATGGCGCCGCCGCCGACCCAGACATCGGCGCCGATCTCGACGGGGCGGCCCGACTCTTGCTGGCGGCGGAGCGCGGCGTTCAACGGGTGCGTGGCGGCGTAAATCTGGACGGCGGGGCCGAACATGGTGAAATCGCCGATGGTCACCCGACAGACGTCGAGCACGACACAGTTGAAGTTGAAATAGACGCGCTCGCCCAGATGGATGTTGGCGCCATAGTCGCAATGGAACGGCGGTTCGAGCCAGACCGAATCTCCGCCGGCGGCGAAGAGCGATTGCAAGATTTTTCGACGCTCGTCAGTTTGCGCCGGGCGCGTGGCGTTCAGGTCGTGGCACAGGTCGCGAGCGCGCAGGCGGGCGGCGGCAAGTTCGGGGTCGAGCGGGTCGTACGGCTCGCCCGCGAGCATGAGTTCGCGTTGGGAGGGCATGGGGGGCTCGCTTTCAAGGCGGCTCAGGCGATCAGGTCAATGCCTGGCGCCGCGTCTTGCAGGCGCTCCATTGTAGCCACGGCGCCGCGGAGGCGATCGGCTTCGTCGTAGTTGCGGCGCCAGAGGGCGCCCTCGATGCCGCGACGCGCTTTCTCGATGAAGTCGACTCGCTCGGTGTCAGTGGCGAGGTCGACTGATTGACCTGTCTCGACGGACATCTTGAGCGTCATGCCGATGAAGGGTGTGCTTTCGTCAAGCGACATGGCGCCGCCACGGATCTGCTCGTTGACCCAGTCGAACATCTCCTGCCGAGTCATGCGGGTGAAATCGACAGCCGCGGGGTTACCCGCCGTGGCATTGGGCGCATCGCCGAGCGGCGCCGAGCCGAGCAGTTCCGCGGCGGGGGCGTGCTTGTCCTTGCGCTGCATGGCCGATTGGGCGCCCGAGAATTGTGGAAAGACGAGAGACTTGGCGTCGGCGCCGACTCGCATACGCGACCTGTGCCTTTCTGATTCGTGAGGGGCTCCGATCGGCAACCATTGCCGCACGGAACCGGCGAGATCTGCCGCGCGGCCAGCGGCGGACCATGCCACTCGGCAAAAACCGCGAAAGCGTTGCGTCCCGAGCGGCAGAGCGAACGTGAGCGGTTGATCTGCGAGGCAAGTGGCGTGCCAGATGCAGCTTGGGGCGCGAAATGCGGGGCGAACTATTGGCAATCCGCGCTAATGGTTGTGTAAACTAGGGTTCTGCCCTGTGATGCCCTACCGGATGAAGGGTCCCGCCTATGTTGCGCCCCGCCGTTTGGATTGGACGATTCTCTGCGTTTGGCTGGCTGGTTGGCCTGGTGGCCTGGACCGGCGCCGCGGAACCGCTCGATTTCAATCGCGATATTCGGCCCATCTTGTCGAACGCGTGCTTCAAGTGTCACGGCTTCGACGCTCCGCAGCGGCAGGCCGAGTTACGGCTCGACACGCTGGCCGGGGCGACCGCCGAGTTGCCGTCTGGGATGCGGGCGATCGTGCCGGGCAAGAGCGGCGAAAGCGAACTGGTGTCGCGCGTCCGCTCGACGGACGCGAGTGTGAAGATGCCTCCGCCCGACAGCGGCAAAACGCTGACGGCCGAGCAGGTGGAACTGCTGGCGCGGTGGGTCGACGAAGGGGCGCCATACGCGGAGCATTGGTCGCTGACCAAGATCGAGCGTCCGGCGCAGCCAGCGGTGCAGAAGCCGGAATGGGTCGCCAACCCAATCGACGCGTTCATTTTGGCGCGGTTGGAGAAGGAAGGTCTGGCGCCATCGCCCGCGGCCGACAAGGTGACGTTGCTGCGGCGGGTGACGCTCGACCTGACGGGCCTGCCGCCGACACTGGCGGAGGTCGACGCGTTTTTGGCGGACGACTCGCCGGAGGCGTACGCCAAGCTGGTCGATCGACTGCTGGCCTCGCCGCGCTACGGCGAGCATATGGCGCGGTATTGGCTGGATGAGGCGCGCTACGGCGACACGCATGGGTTGCACCTGGACAACGAGCGCTCGATGTGGCTGTATCGCGATTGGGTGATCAACGCTTTCAACAGCAACCTGCCGTTCGATCAATTCACGGTGGAGCAGTTGGCGGGCGATCTATTGCCTAACGCCACGCAGGAGCAGCGGATCGCCAGCGGCTTCAATCGCTGCAACGTGTCGACGGGGGAAGGAGGCTCGATCGACGACGAAGTGTTGGTGCGCTACGCGGTGGATCGGACCGAAGCGATGTCGACAGTGTGGTTGGGGATGACGCTGGGCTGCGCGGTGTGCCACGACCACAAGTTTGATCCGGTGACGCAGAAGGAGTTTTATCAGCTTTACGCGTTCTTCAACTCGGCGGCCGACGCGGCGATGGACGGCAATCAATTGCTGCCGCCGCCGATGATCAAGGCCCCCACGCCGGAGCAGGTGGAGCAGCAGCGCTCGCTCGACGCGGAACTGGCGCAGGCGAACGAGCAAATGCAGGGGGCGCTGGCGAAGATTGAATACCACGAGCCGGCCGGCGCCAGCCTGGTGGTGAATCAGCCTCACGAGTTTGTGTGGATTGAGGACGCGCTGCCGGCCGGGGGCAAGCCATCGGCCACTGATGCGGGTTGGCAATTTGTGTCGCAGCTTGATCGACCGGTGTATAGCGGCGAGCGCGCGACGATCCGGCAGGCCAAGGGTTTGAGCCAGCACTACTTTTTGGAGGCGAACCCGGGCCTCAAGATCGGCGAGGGGGATCGACTGTTTGCTTATGTCTATTTGGACCCCAGCGATCCGCCCAAGTCGATCATGTTGCAGTTCAACGATGGCCAGTGGGACCATCGCGCGTTTTGGGGAGAAGACGTCATCCCGTTTGGCGAGTCGGGCACGCCGAACAAATTGCCGATGGGTGGCCTGCCGGTGCGCGGGCAGTGGGTGCGTCTGGAGGTGGAGGCGGCCAAGGTGGGACTCAAGCCGGGGAGCGTGCTCAACGGCTGGGCCTTTACGCAGCACGATGGCACCGTGCTGTGGGACCGCGCGGGGATCGTGACGCGCACGCCGCAGGCGGGGCAGTATTTTGATTCGCTGGCGGCCTGGGAGGCGGCCGAACGGGCACAAGGGACCAGCACACTGCCCAAGGAAGTGCGCGAGGCGGTAATGGTCGAGTCTGGCAAACGAACGCCGGAGCAGACCGCGCTGGTGCGAGCGCACTTTTTTGAGCACTTTCATGCCGGCACGCGCGAGCAGCTTGCGCCGCTGCGACAAAAGATCGACGACGTGAACAAGCGCGTGGCGGAACTGGACGCGGCCGTGCCACGGACGATGGTGATGGCCAACCTGGAGAAGTCGCGCGAGGCGTTTGTGTTGATACGGGGCGCGTACGACAAGAAGTCGGACAAGGTCGAGCCAGGGACGCCGGCGATCTTGCCGCCGATGCCGGCCGACGCGCCGCGCAACCGGTTGGGGCTGGCGCGGTGGCTCGTCGATCCGGCGCATCCGCTGCCGGCGCGCGTGACGGTGAATCGGTACTGGCAACAATATTTTGGGGTGGGCATTGTAAAGACCGCCGAGGATTTTGGCTCGCAGGCCGAATGGCCCTCGCATCTCGATCTGCTGGACTGGCTGGCGGCGGAGTTCATCGAGAGTGGTTGGAATGTCAAACATTTGCAAAAGCTGATCGTCACCTCCAGCGCCTATCGGCAATCGTCGAAGACGACGGCGGAGTTGGTGGCGCGCGATCCGGAGAATCGGCTCGTCGCGCGGGGACCACGCTATCGGGTTGACGCGGAGGTGGTGCGCGACATCGCCTTGGCGACGAGTGGCCTGTTGGTGGAGAAAGTGGGGGGCAAGAGCGTCAAGCCGTATCAGCCCGAGGGATTGTGGGAGACGGTCGGCTTCATCGGCAGCAACACGCGCGATTTCAAGCGGGATAGTGGCGAGGCGCTGTACCGGCGCAGCATGTACACATTTTGGAAGCGGACCTGTCCGCCGCCCTCGCTGACGGCGTTCGACGCGCCGTCGCGGGAGACGTGCACGGTGCGGCGGGCGCGGACCAACACGCCGCTCCAGGCGCTGGCGCTCATGAACGACGTGCAATTTGTGGAGACATCGCGGGCGCTGGCCACGCGGATGATGAAAGAAGGGGGCGCCGCGCCGGCGGAACGGGCGGCTTTTGGCTGGCGGCTGGCGACCGCGCGTGTGCCGGAGAGCGACGAATTGGCGGTGCTGGTCGGCATGTATGAAAAGCAGTTGGGCGAGTTTCGCGCCGACGCCGAGGCCGCCAAGCAATTGCTGGCGGTGGGCGAATCGAAGCGCGACGAGGCGCTCGACCCGGCCGAGCACGCCGCCTGGACGATGGTGGCCAACCTGATCTTGAACCTCGACGAAACGATCACCAAGGAATAGCCGACATGGATCCGCGCCGAGAGAATGCACTGGCGGAAACGCGGCGCTACTTTTTTGGCCGCATGGCCGCTGGCCTGGGCGCCGCCGCGCTGGGGAGCGTGGTCAATCCGCAACTCTTTGCGGGGGACGCCTCGCCCCCCGATCCGTTGGCCTCGCTGGGCGCGCTGCCGCAATTGCACAAGGCGCCCAAGGCGAAGCGCGTGATCTGGCTGTTCATGGCCGACGCCCCCTCGCAGCTTGATCTGTTCGATTACAAACCGAAGTTGGGAGAGTTCTTCGACAAGGACCTGCCCGACTCGGTGCGGATGGGGCAGCGGATCACCACGATGACCTCCGGGCAGAAGCGGCTGCCGGTGGCGCCGTCGCTATTTCAGTTTAGCCAGCACGGCAAGTCGGGGGCGTGGCTGAGCGAGTTGCTGCCGAATCATCGCGAGATCGTCGACGACATCACCATCGTCAAGTCGATGCACACCGAGGCGATCAATCACGACCCGGCGATCACCTACATTCAAACGGGGAGCCAGTTGCCGGGGCGGCCCAGCGCGGGGGCCTGGGTGTCGTATGGCATTGGCAGCCCCAGCCAGGACTTGCCGGCGTTTGTGGTGCTGCATTCCAAATGGTCGGCTAAGGCGGGGACGCAGGCGTTGTTTTCGCGGCTGTGGGGCTCTGGCTTTTTGCCCACCAAGCACCAAGGGGTGGCGCTGCGCTCCAGCGGCGACCCGGTGTTGTATTTGTCGAATCCGCCCGGTGTGACTCCCGACCGGCGACGGCAAATGTTGGATGGGCTGGCCACGCTCAACGAAAAACATCAGGCCGTGTATGGCGATCCGGAGATCGCCACGCGCATCGCGCAGTACGAAATGGCCTTCAAGATGCAGACCTCGGTGCCCGAGTTGGCCGACATCTCGGGCGAGCCGCAGAGCGTGCTCGATCTGTACGGGCCAGAGGCGACGCAGCCGGGGACGTTTGCCTACAACTGCCTGCTGGCGCGGCGGTTGGCGGAGCGTGGGGTGCGGTTCACGCAGGTGTTTATTCGCGGCTGGGACCATCACAACAACCTGCCCGAGAACATCCGGCTGATGTCGAAAGACATTGATCGCGGCTGCATGGCGCTCATCAAAGATTTGAAGCAGCGGGGGATGCTCGACGAGACGCTGGTGATCTGGGGAGGGGAGTTCGGGCGGACGATCTACAGCCAAGGGACGTTGACCAAGGACAACTACGGTCGCGATCATCACCCGCGCAACTTCACCATGTGGCTGGCGGGGGGAGGCGTGAAAGGGGGGCTGGTGTACGGCGAGACCGACGACTTCAGCTACAACATCACCGACAAGCCGGTGCATATTCACGATCTGAACGCCACGATCATGCACCTGTTGGGGATCGACCACGAGCGGCTGACGTACCGCTTTCAGGGGCGCGACTTCCGGTTGACCGACGTGCATGGGCAGGTGGTGCATGACATTCTGGCGTAGTTCGATCTGGCGCGCTGGGGAGAGATAGTGGACCGAAAGCCGATGCGACTTTGTTTGGCGGTTTTGTTTTTTGGCGCTGGTGGGTTAGCGCTTGCCGGCGAACTGGGCACTGGCACGCGGCTCGAGTTGGTGGAGCGGCGGCGACTGGAAGCAGCGTCTGGGCTGACGAACGCGATTTACGTTTCGCCGACAGAGCGCCACTTATTGGCGGCGGGGGGCTTTTCGGCCGACAACGGCCAAACCTGGGAGAAGATCGACCCATTCACCCGGTTCGACGGCAAGCTGCCGTTTGGATACCGCCGCGAGATCGCCACACGCTTTTACGACCCGGAGGAGAATTGCGTGGTGGCGATCATCAACGCCATGGACACGCCGGGCGTTGATCCCGCGGCCATCGAACCGCCCGTGGCGCTGAATACGTATTACCTGCGCTATCGCGTATCGACCGATGGCGGCCGCAGCTATGTCTGCGACGAACCGATTGTGACCGAAGGGCACACCGCGCAGAATCCGATCGACGGGGTCTGGGTCGGGAAGAACGCCCTCTTCATGGGGGACGCGGGTTCGCAGGTATTGCGCACGCGGGAGGGGAAGCTTCTCGTGCCCGCGCAAGCGTGCCTGCTGGGCGCCGATGGCGAGTTGTCGTCTCCGGGGGGAGGATTCACCTACACCGACGCGGTGACGCTGATCGGCGAGTGGTCCGGCAACCGGCGTTTGAAGTGGCGGGCGGCGCAGCGCGTCGAGGCCGACCCCGCGCGGAGCACGCGTGGGATGATCGAACCGACGCTGGCCGAGATGCCCGACGGACGTATTTTGATGGTGCTGCGAGGCAGCAATGGGGGGACAAAGGATCCGGATTACCAGTTGGCTGGACATCGCTGGCAGGCCGTCTCGGAGGATGGAGGAGAGCATTGGTCGACGCCCGAGCCGTGGCGCTACGATGATGGCGAAGCGTTCTTTTCGCCGAGCAGCATGTCGCAGTTGCTGGCGCATTCGAGCGGGCGCTATTTTTGGATTGGCAACATCTGTCCCGCCAACCCCCAAGGGAACAGCCCACGCTGGCCATTGGTCATCGGCGAGGTGGATTCGCGCTCGTTGCGGCTCGTGCGGTCGAGCGTGATCGAGATCGACACCCGCCGGGACGACGACACCGATGGGGTGGAGCTGTCGGCGCACGCGGCGGCGTTTGAGGACCGCGCGACGGGGGACATTGTGCTGGCGATGCAGCGTTACACGGGGGGCTACAAGAGCAGCCAGCCGTTCGTCTATCGCATCGGGCTACGCGGCGACTGAGGCAGCGGGCGATCGCCAGTTGCTAACGGGAGTCGCTGAGATGACGCCAAGATTCGAGCACTCCGACCTGGATGGCCAGTTGAACCAGTTGTTGGGGCGAGGGCTGTTGGAGATACGCGATCCGAACGACGGGTTTTTGCCCGACCTGCTGGGGATGTCGCGAAACCAGGTGGTGTTGGTGGATGGCATTGTGTACGCGCGGCGGATACCACGCGGCGAGACGCCGCGCGAAAACCCATTGCACCCGCGCTGCGCGGACAGCTACCGAGGGATTTATTGCCTGTCGCAGTTTCGACCAGATCCCTATTGGAATTTGGATTTGATCCTTGCGTTTCGCGAACACCTTGCGGCCGGCTGGCCACAGATTGCCACGCGCGGCTCGCAAACGCTGCGTTATGAACCGGCCACTATCCAGGTCATTTTGGCGGATTGCCCGCAAATGTTGACCTGCCCCGATTGCGGCGATCTGATTGAGAGCGATTCGGTCGACTCCGTGCCGGAAGGGCGTGTCTGCCACGACTGCGGGGGCGTCTGACGAGTGGCTGGTTCGGAGCCGACTGGCGAACGAAACTTTGACGACACGGCGCCGCTACTGTGTTGGACGCTGAAGCGGCAGCGCGAGCGCGACGGCGTGTGGGGCGATATTTGACGGAGTCAACCACACGTTTGACCGAATGGCGCATCGCACGTACGGGCGCAAATCGCTGAGATTTACATCCATTCGACCGCGTACCGCCAGAGACGTTTACAACCACCGACGGGAATCGATGCATATGAAGCGAATCATCTTGGCGGCGCTGGGCGCGGCCTGTTTGACAGCGGCGGCACGTGGCGACGAATACCTGATTGGCCGCGGGAAAGGGGACATCACGTTGCCGGTGTGGGGCATTCAGATGCTCGGTTACGTGCATCCGCAGCAGGTGGGGGAGGGATTGCGCCAGCGGCAGTACGCGCGGACGTTCGTGATCGCCAGCGCCGCGGACGACACGCGGTTGGCGTACACCACCTGCGAAGTGGCCTTCCTCACGCACACGGTGAAGTTGGCGGTGCTGGAGCGACTGCGAGAGAAACTGGGGGATCGATACGGGCACGCCAATTTGATCCTGGCGGGGACGCACACCCACGGCACGCCGGGGGGATACCATCATCATCTTTCGATCAGCGCGCTGGGCGGAGAGTTTTTTCCACAGGCGTTCGACGCGCTGGTCGACGGCATCGTGGAGTCGGTGCTGGCCGCCGACGCCGATCTGAAGCCGGGCCGCATCTTGCTGGCGCAGGGAGACGTGCCGGAGGCCAGCGCCAATCGCTCGGCGGTGGCGTATCGCAACAACCCGGAGGCGGAGCGAAAGCAGTACTCCAGCGCGGTCGACACGCGAATGACGCTGCTCAAGTTTGAGCGCGCGGAGGGCGCGATTGGACTGCTGAACTGGTTTGCCGTGCATCCCACGTCGGTGAACTTTTATTACAAACTGACCACCAGCGACAACAAGGGATACGCGGCCGAGGTCGTCGAGCGGGCGTTGACGGGGGATCAGCCGGGCGCGGCGCCGTTTGTGGCGGCATACGCCAATTCCAACAGCGGCGATGTGACGCCGAATTTGAATCTCGACGCGACTGGTCCGGGCCAGACCGACCTGGAAAGTTGCGCAATTATTGGCCAGCGTCAGGCGGACGCGGCGCTGCGGTTGTTTAGGTCGGCCCAAGAAGAATCGGCCCTGGAAGAATTGACTGGACCCATTGAAGTGCGGCACACCTTTGTTGATTTTTCAAAGGTGGTCGTGGCGGACGAGTTCACCGGCGCGGGGGAGCAGAGCACGGCGCCTTCTGCCTGGGGATATTCCTTTGCCGCGGGGAGCGACGCGGAGGGGGGCGGGCACAGCCTGTTCAAGGAGGGAATGACTCAATCCGATCCGGCGATTGATTCGGTGCTGCGGCTAGTAGTGCCCAAGGCGAAGCCGACCCCTGAGCTGATCGAACGGCAAAAGCCGAAGGCCATTTTGATCGCCACTGGCTCAACGCGTCCGCCGATGCACGAGCAGATTGTGCCGCTGGCGGTGGCGCGGATTGGCCAATTGGCGCTGGTGATCGGTCCGGCCGAATTCACCACGATGAGCGGGCGACGGTTTCGCGCGGCGGTGGGGCGCGAACTGGGGATTGATCCGCGTTATGTGGTGGTGGCGGGCTACGCCAACGACTTTGCCGGGTACGTGACGACCTGGCACGAATACCAGTTGCAGCAGTACGAAGGAGGGCACACGCTGTTTGGACCGTGGAGCGAGGCGGCGTATCGACAAGAATTCGTCAAGCTGGCTCGCGCGCTCAAGGCTCATGAGCCGGTGGAGACGGCCGTCGCGCCGACCGATATGCGCACGCTGAGCTATCGCAAGACCATGCTAGATGGACCCGACGAGCGCACGCCGAGCGGCGCGAAGTTTGGCGACATCGTCGCGTCGCCGCGAGCCAAATACACGGCGGGCGAAGCGATCAGCGCCACGTTTTGGACCGGTAGTCCGGTGAACGAATACGATCGGCACGACACGTTTCTGGCGATTGAACGCCTGACGAAGGCGCCCGACACTTGGGAAGCGGCCGATGACGTCAGCGATTGGACCACCACGGCCAAGTGGGAGCCGATCTTGGCCAACGGCAAGCCCAAGCCCAGCAAGCCGCCACGGAACAACCTGCTGGACCTGGCGCCGCCGCGCTACTCGGCCAAGCCCGATCCGTTTCAGGTGACCATCACCTGGGAGTCGCCAGCCGACGCGAAGCCGGGCATCTATCGCATCGCACACTTTGGCCGCTGCAAGAAAGCGGGGAGCGTGCGGCGCTTCACCGCGCGGACTGAGCCATTTGAGATTGGCCGATAGAACCGGATTGCAGAAGCGCTGGCGAGGCAGCAGCGGTCGCCATGGTGGCGGCGTGCAAGCGCATGATGCGGGCAAGTTCGGCAATGGCGAGATCGTCGCTTTGCAGATCGGAATGTCGCGCCGGCACGAAGAGTTCGCTCTCGACGCCTGCCAGGCGCGCGCTGGCGACGGTGACCACGCCGTCGCTGGGGCCTTCGACGGGGGTGACTCCGCCCGTGCCGATAATGGAATGGGTTCGCACGTGGGGCGCGATCGGCATCTGGGCCAGCGCCGCGAGCAGGGGGCTGTCTGGTTCGAGCAGGTCGATGCTGGTGGGACGGCGATTCATCGTCCTTCCGCCGAAGACCAGCGGATTTTCGGCGACAAGCTGGGCGAATCGCTCATCGGCCGCCGACGGTCGGACCAGCGATGAGGCCATGCGCCCGATCACGCGGCGGGAAAGCACCGAGCCGCGATGCGGCGTGCCGACAAACACCACGCGCGCGACGCCGGGGGCTGGGTGAAAGAAGACCGCGCTGCTCAGCCGGGCGATGACTTCGGGATTGCCGCGCAACTCGCCGAATGAGCGCTGGGAGAGTTGTGACCAGATCCAGTCTTGCGAGTCGGAGATTTGCATCTTGGAGACCAGCCCCCCCATGCTGTGCCCGACGAGCAGGATGCGATCGAGCGCTGGGTCGTCGCCGGCGCTGTTGAACGACCGCTGCACGACGTGCAGCGCCGCACGGAGTTGAGCGGTCGATTCCAACAAAGCGCCGCCGGTGGGGTAGTGAAACCACCAGAACTGGAATTGGCGGTAGAGGTCGGGCTGTGCCCGTAGGTCGTTCACGGCGTCGACCCAGGTTTGCGGATCGGAGAGCAGACCGTGAACAAAGATGATGGGAATTTTGCCGGGTTGATACGGCTCCAGCATGTTCAGCCGGGGGGCGAACTCGGCCTCGCTCGGCTGGCGGAACTCGGCGAACCATTGCCGAGGATTCTCGGCCACATCGAAGGCCAGCGGCGCGGTGAGATCGCGCGCCAACTGGGCCATGCGCGGGCCGACCGGCGCGCGATCAAAGACGTGCGGATTGATGAGTTCAATGACGAACGGCTGGCCCGCGATTTCGGATGCGGTGTCTGTTGTCGGCGGGCCCATGTCGTCGCGCAGCAGCGCGGTAACGGCAAATGGCTGGCGCGGGCGGAGAAAAGGATCTGACTCGTCGGCCACGCGCATAGCGACCAGCGGGACGCCGATTCCGTGGTTCACGAAGCGGCGGCGAATGTCTTGATTGGGAAAGTCGCTTGCCAAACGCAACTCATTGAAATCGCCGGGGCGCCAGGCGAAACCGCGATAGAGGACCGGAACCTGCGATTGTCCGGCAGGCGTCCAGACGGTCAAACCAACCACGGGGTTGAACCGGCCGTGGCAGTGCGCGGCGATCAGCAGGCGGGACATGCTTTGCTGATAGACTTGCAATGCCACCGGCTGGCGCGGATCGGCGTCGAAGCCGACTTCGGCATGCGCCAGGTAGCGCCAGGCGGCGCTGGCCGCGCCGTAATAGGCGTCGACGCAAGTGGCCGAGCCCGCGTCTTCGAGTTCGAGCCCGCGATTCAAATCGGCGACCGCGGGACGAATGTCGATTGCCGTGCGGAACTCGGCAGCGGTTGGAACCAGCAGTTCCGCATCGCCAGGGGGCGGGAAAGGGAGAGGCTGCGTGGCAGGCTGAGCCACAGCCAAGGGGGCAATCCCAAGCGCTACGAGCGCGCTGGCGACTGGCCGTAGCCAAGGGCGCGCGATTTTGCTTCCTGCGAAACCAGGCACTGATCTGGTGCGCCTCGTGCGATTTGACGGGTGGGCTGATCGCAACCACCTGTCATGCGGAACGCGAGCGGCGTCATTGCCACCGGCATCGCAACTATACCACCCCATTGCGGGGCGCTAGGGCGCCAGCGGATTTCGGTCGCAGGTCGCGACGAATCGAGCGGCGATGGCCGGTTGACTGCTTGACTTCTTGAATGTGGCGCTTGGCGCGGTTGCAGCGGTGGCGAAGACTGACTGGCGCGAGGTGAACTTTCAAGGTAGCATGCGCGTGAGCGCGTCACTTCGCCGTTTCGACGGTGAGGCGCAGTCCAATTGCCTTGATGACGGCGGTTAAGGTGGAGAGTCGTGGGTTGCCTTTGGTCGAGAGCGCGCGGTAGAGGCTCTCGCGTTGGATGCCGGCCGCCTGGGCGACTTTGGCAATGCCCCCCTTGGTTTCGGCCAAATGTCGCAAGGCGATCAGCAGCACCTGCGGCTCATCCGATTCCTCCAGGGCAGCCTGAAGGTATTCGGCGGCATAGGCGGGGTTGTCTCGCAGTTCGCGAATGGTCGCCTCGTCGTGCGAAATACTGGCCTTGTGTTTCATCGCTGGCGCGTCCTTTCGCGCGTGCCCGGTGATCGGACAATTCTTGTACCCATTCGCCAAACGGATCTTTGCCGGACTCGGTGATATAGCGGCGAATTTCAACCATTTCCTGGCCATCGATTGTAACTTATAAATCACATGGCGGCCAGCGCGTTGCCGCGAAAAAAAAACGGCCGCCGACTCCTGATGGAACCGGCGGCCGCGAGGGTTGTGATGATCACTCTGTTAGGCGTTAGCCGGCCTGACGACGCCAGCCGTAGAAGGCCAGCGCCAAGAAACCGATGCCGAACGTGACCACGCTGGCCGGCTCGGGAATGATGAGGCCGTTACGCGAGACGGTGCCCACCAATTGGCCGCTCATGGCCATGTTCATGTTGACCAGGCTGGAAAAGATGCCCGAGAAAGAGCCGAGTCCGCTCAGATCGGGAATCGCGTTGAAGCTGACGGGCAACGTCAACTGCAACTTGTTGCCGGGGATGGTCGACAGCTTGCCGAGGCTGGCGTCTTCGTTGGCGACATTGACGCCGCTGAACTTGAAGCCCGTGCCGAGCGACAGCGTCAGGTCATACGGCCCGCCGAAGTTGAGCACATTGTAGCCAGTGACATTGATCAGATTGGGGATCTGCGCGTTGAGCGCGGAGGCCAAGCCTTGCAATGCCAAGTTATTGGCGGTGTACGACAAGTAGTCGCCGGCGCGGAGCACGGCGCCGATGGCGAAGTCGATGTCGCCGGAAAGGCTCAAGCCTAGTTGCGACGAATCGAAGGTGGTGTTGTTGGGGACGCCGCTGCGGGGAAGATAGCCCGGGCTGGTGACGTCGGCCACCACATTGCGCAGGGCCATGTTGACGACGACCGACTGGAACGCGCCGAAATCGATGGTGGAGAGGCCGGGGATGTTGAGGAACGACAGATCAATGGCGGGGATATCGATGCCAATCGGCGCATCAAGCTTGGCGCCGTAGTCGGCCGGGGCCAGCGCGCCAACGCCGCCGACGCCGGGAGCCAGATTGACTTTGATGCCGAACAGGCCAGACAGCTCGCTGGCATCGGCATTGCTTCCGCCCGGCAGGCTGATCGACGTGCCGGTGATGTCGGTCACGATGTTGCCGGAATACTTTGAGTTGAGGCTGCCGGTGGCCTGCTCACTGACTGACAAGGTGGTGCCAAAGATGTTGGCGTTCTTCACGTTCAGATTGATTGAGCTCTGACTGGTCGTCAGGGCGAACGTGACCGGGGAGGCCAGAGCGTGCGCGGAAGATAGCAGGGCGAGGCCCAGCGCGCACAAGGCGATGAACAACGTGGGTCGCTGGCGGGCTGCCGCTGCAGCCACTGTGTTGCGATTCACTAGCGTCTCCTCTTTGCTGTCGGTCCGAGTTGTCGCGGTCGCCCTCTGCAACCGCTACGAACTTGCAGACAGTTCGAAAGGTATTGGGTAAGTGGTTTGGTGAGGGATGGGGGCGAGGTTGCGTGATGTGCCACCACTGTAGTCGTGGGTGACGAAGGCTTCGCCCCCCCTGGAGAGGGTGCGCCTGTGAAAACACGCAGTGTAAACGGGATTTAACATTAAGCAAATTTCACATTGCGCATGACATGCGGATTGTGTCACACGAAACGCAGCGCGAGGAGAGTGTCCAACGAACACGTTCTTGACCGCGTGGCAGACCGATATCCGATCTTTCTTTGACCGGCGGAGGACACGAGTTTTGCTGGACTTGCGTCGGCGTTCTATTTCACGCCGGAACTGCGGTCGATGGCGCCGCGGACGCCCAGTCGTTCTGGATGGCGGGCGATCTTGTCGGAAAAGACACGCGCGTCTTTGATGATGGGACGCAGGTCGCTGGTGAGGTCCTGCAAGTTGCAGGCGACGGCGTTCAAGCGTTGATACAGTTCGGGATCGTTGACGAGTCGGCTGAGCGACCCGTTGGAACTGTTGAGGTTGTTCGTGAAGGTGCTGACGTTGTCGAGCACCACGGCCAGTTTTTCGACGCTGGTGTCGATGTTGTTCACCAGATCGTCGCCGCGCTCGCCCAGGGGGCGGGTGAAGCCTTCCAAGTTTTCCAGATTCTGCTGCGCCAGATCGGCCGCCTTTTGGATGCGCTGCACCGCGTCGCGCACATCGCTCATGATTTGCGGTAATTCTTCCATCGCGCGGCGCAGTTGGCCCCGACTGCGCGGCGTGAGCGCCTCGTCGGGGGGCTCGATGACCACCGTTTGCGGCTGGCCAGCGGCGCCGGCGGGGGTGGGTTGGTTCATGGCCGTGGCTTCGGGCAAGGGCCCCTCGGCCTGTGGCGGCAGCGGCGCATCGGGATCGGCCAGCATCTCGTTGACAGAGCCGACCGCCGTTTGCAGTCCGTCGAGCGTGCGCTCGACTTTAGTCACGATGCGGCTGAACTGTTCGCCATTTCCACGCAAGAGGTCGTTGACTTGCCCCGCCAATTGTCCGATCTGGTCGCTGGTGCGGCCGATGGAGGTGATGGCGGTGGAGAGGTCTCCCTCGAGCCGACCGACGACCTGGATCGGATCGGACGGCGGCGCCTGACCGACGATTAGGTCGCCCGATTTGACGGGCTCGTCGGGGAGCTTGGCGTCTGGCGGGGAGGGGACGATCTGGATTTCGCCGTCGCCACCCAACAGCGAGCTGCTGAGTCGGGCGATTTCGTTGCGGCGGAGGGTGATCTCGTCGCGGATCTTGGCGGTGACGAGCACGCCGCCACCTTCGGCGAATTCGACGCTGGTGACGCGGCCGATGAGGATGCCGCTTTTGCGCACGGGAGAGTCGGCGGAGACGTCGTGGGCCTCGGGAAAGTGCATATAGACGGTGTAGGTGCCGCGCACCATGGCGGGCAGCTCGCCAAAGAGCAGCACGAGGATGGCGGTGATGATGAGCGCGGCCAGCACCATCACGCCGACTCGAAACTGGATGACCCGTTCGTCCATGACGTGTCTAGGCCCCGCTCTCTGCTTCTGCCTGTTCGGCCATTTCCATAAGTCGCTCACCCGCCTCGCCCCGCACAAACTGCGTGACTCGCGAATCGCCGCAGCGCTCGATCTGTTCGGGCGTGCCGTCGAACAGGATCTGTGGCTCGTTTTCGCGCAGCCGCGAAAGGGGATAGAGCATCACAATGCGATCGGCGACTTTCTTGGCGCTCTTCATGTCGTGCGTCACCAGCACACTGGTCACGCCATGCTTCTGGCGGGTGCTGATCATGAGCTCGTTGATGACGTCGCTCATGATCGGATCGAGTCCGGTGGTCGGCTCGTCGTACAGCACCAGCTCAGGATTGAGGGCCAGCGCGCGGGCCAGGCCCACGCGTTTGCGCATGCCGCCCGACAACTCGGCGGGCTTCTTGGAGAGAACATTGGAGGGGAGGCCGACCTCGGCCAGTCGGGTAACGACCAGCTCGCGGATTTCGGCGTCTTTTTTGGCGGTGTGCTGCCGGAGCGGAAAGCCGACGTTCTGACCGATGGTCATGCTGTCGAAAAGCGCGGCCATTTGAAAGACGAAGCCAAAGCGGATGCGCTGGCTGGCCAGCTCGCGCTCGCCGAGCAGGCTCAGGTCTTGGTGATCGAAGCGCACCTGGCCACGCGTGGGATGCACCAGCGCGATGAGCGTTTTGAGGAGCACGGTCTTGCCGCAGCCACTTTCGCCAATGATGGCCAGCGTTTGTCCGCGGGGGATCGACAGGCTCACATCGCGCAGCACGCGCTGCCGGCCGAAGCTGACATGCACGTGGTCGACTTCGACCAGCGGCGCGGCGCTTGTGTTGCGAGCGGAATCGACCATGCGACTCAATGAGCTAAGGGTCTCAAACTATCGAAACAGGACCACCTGGCTTGTTTACCTGTCGTTCCGAGAGGCGTTAGAAGAGCTTTCCAGCGTCTGGCCACAAGGTGTAGTAAACCGAATTGATGACGATGCCGAGTTGCAAATCGACAATGAGGATCAGGACAAAGGAGGTGACAAAGGCGCCGGTGGCGGCGCGGCCCACCCCTTCGGCGCCGGGATCGCAATAGAAGCCGCGATGGCAACTCACCAGGGCGATGGCCGCGCCGAAAAAGAGGCTTTTGAAGACACCGCTGAAGACATCGAACGCGCCGATAAAAAACTGCGAGTGTTCCCAGTAGTGATGCGAATCGATGTCGAGCAGCACGATGCTATAGAACCAGCCGCCCACCACGCCCATGAAGTCGGCCATGATGGTGAGGATGGGGATCAGCACCAGACAGCCGAGAAAGCGGGGAACGACAAGGTATTGAATGGGGTTGGCGCCCATGCTGGCCAAGGCGTCGATCTGCTCGGTGACGCGCATGGTGCCGAGTTCGGCAGCCATGGCGCTGCCCACGCGACCGGCCAACATGGTGGCGGCCAGCACCGGCCCGAGTTCGCGCACCAGCGACATATTGATGACGGCGCCGAGCCGCGTTTCCAGATGCAGCATGCGAAATTGAGCATAGCTTTGCACCGCCAGCACCATGCCGATGAACGTGCCGGTGAGGGCGACGACGGGCAGGCTAAGCACGCCAATCTGATAGAAGGCCGGCAACAGCGTTTCGCGCCGCGGCATGCGCGTGAGCAGCCAGCCCATGGTTTGATAGGCAAACTGCCCGATGTTGCCGACCGCCACGATCCAATCGACGATCAGCGCGCCGAGGTCACTGATCCACTCGGCGATCGCCTCGGCAATGCCGGCGCCGGCGGCTTCGTCGAAGTCTTGCGTGGTGGTGGCCATAGGAAAGTAGTACGCAGTTGGGCGGCGTTTGTTGCCGGGGCGCGGCGCGCGCAGCGGCGGAAAATCACCACTAGCATCGGCCGGTTAACCTTGCGGCTTGAGTGGGCTTTTTCGCAAGGGCAAAGCGGCGCGACTGGGCGCTGTGGGTTGTTTTATGGGCGAAGCCGAAGTGCTAGCATGTGCGGCGCCGGCACATACGATGTCGGCGACTTGATCCAACCTCGGAGCACGTCCATGAGAGCCTGGCGCAGCTTCATCTTCTTCATCATCTTGGCTTCGCAATCTTGTCCTGGGTCGATAGCCGCGAGTGAGCCAACTGGCGTGGAGGGGACGAAACGGAATTGCATTGTCGTCACGCCGCACGGTCCCCAAGACGGCGGCGACTTTGGACCACATACGCCGGGCACAAAAACGTCTGGCCTGCAAGAGGCGTTCAACGCCGCCAAAGCACAGGCGAAGGACGTGTACTTGAGCGGCGGGAGTTGGACCGAAAGCAAGACCGTGCCGGTGGTCTATGTCTTGCGGGAGACGCTGCATATACCGTGGATGCAAAACTTCCGTTGCGACAGCGGCAACTGCGTCATTCACTATGCGCCGAAGGAAGGAGACGCGGTCGTGATCGACAGCCAGATGAGTTGCACCTACCGGTTTGGGCTCATCGTGTCGATGTCGCCGGGCGCCACGGTGCGTCTGAAACCAACGACCGCCGGACCTGATCGCTTCAAGGTCATCACGAGCACCGATTTCTATTTCAACGCGCTGGTCGGGGGAGGCGGCGCCTGGCCGAGCGGCGAGGCCTTCAACAGCACGCTGGACAAAAAGCGCAAGTGGGTGGGCACGGGGCTATTGCTCGATGGCAGCGAAGGGCCCATCGACGCGAACCGCATCTACGTGACGGAGATCGTGGGTTGCGAGAGAGGCATTCACTTGACCCATGACTGCACGCACAACACGATCGAGGCGACTAGCATCCATCTTTCGCAAACGCACATGCAGATTGGCGACGAGGACGTGACGCCCGTGCGGGCGCGATTGAATCGAATCGCCGTTCACATGGAGGCGCAAGGGATCGAAAACGCCGCCGGCGCCGTGATCCATGGGGCCGAGAATGTGATCAACCTCTCGTCGGAAGGGATGGCCAAAGATCGCGAGATTGTTTTTGGCAAGCATGCCGAACACAACCTGGTGACCGTCGCCCGACTGAAAGGCTTCACCAACCAGGCCGCTTCGCCGACTAATCGCATTGTGACCGCCTCGCCGCCTGCCGAGATGACAACCACTCCGGCGGTGCCCGCCGCTGGCGCCGAGATCGCCAATCGTCATCCGTGGCCGATCGTGGCGCGAGTTATCCGGCCCGGAAGGGTGGAGCGCTGGACGGAGACGCCGGTGGTTGGGGCGGCGCAGACTTTCGGAGGAGCGCTGGCGAGCGGTCAAGCGATCTGGCTCAACCCGGGAGATCGGCTGGCGATTGACTACTCCGAGGCGCCAACTTGGCACTGGAAAGCGGCGCAGTAGCGGCGGCATGGCCTCCGAGTCGTTGTGTCCCCACCTATATCCGAAACCAATGGGCTATCGCAACGCCGGGAGTTCCGGCAGGCCACCATAGTCCGAACCGATCAGCGACCGCCGACAAAAATCCAGCAGCGAGGGCGAACCGAAGGAGCAGGACCGCTGGCGCTGGTGAGCGAATAGAACTCCACAAATCTTACTTCTCCTTAGTTTCGGGTTCGGGGATGACCAGTTCTTTAACATCCCGAGGGTGAACCAGCACTGCCAACACGCGAGTCTTGAACTTATCGCTCGGGTTTCGTGAGACAGCGTGCAGCGCCATGGCTGGTTCGTAGAACGTGTCCCCTGCCTTCAACTTTTGAACCTTTCCATCGCCGACCGCGAAATCAAACTCGCCCTCGATCACGTAGCCAAAGATTGGCCCGGGGTGGCGGTGAGGCGCTCCTTCAACTCCTGGACCAAAAGTGACTTCAAAAGTAGTTGCTTTCGCCAGCTTGCCACTCACCTCCTCTTCGACATCAACGGCAGAGATAACTTTGTCTTCTGGACCTTTGCTGTCGCTATGCCCATGCTGGGCGAAAGCTACTCCAACGGCAGCAATAGCACACAACGCCGAGAACACGAGGATCCCTCGCAACATCTAGCACCTCCAAAGGTTTGTAGCCGAACGATGAAGCTCAGCCGCACTGAAACCGCGTCGCGGTTGAAGCATCGGCTGCAGCGCCTTGTCAGCGCGTATTTGCGCCTGCACGGTACTCGGGATTCCAGCCAAACGAGGCTGCCGCTTTAAAACTTGAAACTGTCCCGTCCTCCTCTGCAATGTTGTAGACGCCTGTCTCCCCACGAACGGCTGCGCGCCGAGCTGCATCGGCGGCTGCTTCGACATGCAGCGGTCCACCGCTTGGCGGCCGATCAAAGCCAGTCCCGGGTCCGTACAGTTTTCCGTATCGCAAAACAATGCCCTCGAACGGAGCAGCTAGTACTTGATGTTCAAGACTGGCGACAGCATGTGCGGTCGCGCCGAAGTCAGGATGATCCAGATCCAGCGGCGCGTCCTCTGCATAGGGTATTGAGCCAGGCGCGTAAGCGAACGCGATACTTTGCGCCACCATCCGTTTCACGTTCGCGGCGGTCGCAGCAGCGACGAGGTTGCGCGTGCCGACCTCGCGGATGCGGACATTGCGGACTAGCGCTTCGGCCATCTTCGTGGAATCGAGCGCAGGAGGCAGGTCGGTAAGTTGATGGATAACGACCTCCGGTCGTGCTCTGCGGACGATTTCCAGCAATGATGCATCATCGAAAATGTCTACGATCACCGGTTCAACGCCGAGGTTGCGAAGCATCGCCGCCTTGCCCGCCGAGCGAGTCGTGCCGACCACGGACCAGCCATCGTCGACTAGCATCGGGCAGAGCTTACGGCCGATAACGCCGCCGGCTCCCGCGACAAATATTTTTCTATTTCCTTCACTCATGACGCTTACCCGCTAACTAGGCATTGTCCCAGAACTGGTATTTGACGGTGTGGTCGAATCGACGATCCTTGGTGACATTCATTTCTTGTCGCCAAGGTGGGCGTTTCGATGGCTCGCTTGTTGTTGACGGACGAAGATTGGGCGTTAATCGCGGACCTGTTCCCGAAGCCCGCAGCAGATTGAGCATTTGCAGCCATACAGGAGCGTACATTATGACCATGGTCCACATCACGCTCGTTGGCTGGTCTCCATTGTGAACTAATCCGAATTGGTGGCCAATTTCATGCACAACTGTGTACCGCTCTACGAACGCCGCCCATCGTCGTAGCGTCAGGCCAAGCGTCCGCTAACCTCTATTCCTAACGCGACCATTCCAGAAGCATTCTTACGACGGTCGGTAGATCGCTGCCCGCGCCGAGAAACCGGTTGTCCTCAACTCGGCAATCCAGCCAATCGGCGGCTGTCATGTTGCCGGGCAGCAACCCATGACTCACTGGCGCGAAAGGCTTGGAATGGAGTGGCGTTGCTGTCAGATCGACCTTCAAGAGCCAGCCCGGGTTATCCAACGTTTCGAGCGTGATGCCGAAGCGATGCTCCCAATCGCAATTGCGTCGATACCATGCTTGTGAACCCGACAACAAATCGGTCATGCGCTTGCACTCGATCGGATGCCCGGACAAATTCAGGCCGCGACTAGACGAAATGAGATTGCACACCCGCTCGATAGCGAGCTACGAGTGATGGCCAACCGGCCGCTCGCTACCCCTCGGGGCGGTAGTCGTACATGCGCCAGGTCTTGTAGATGCGGGCGCCTCCTTTTTCGAGACCGAGCCGAGCCAGCTCGTTGGTCTCCAGCACCCAGGAGAACTCGCCTTCGGCAATCTTGAGATCGCGGGCAGGCTGCGCCAGGGCGCGCATCAGCACCAGTCCCAGACCGACGCGCTGAAACTCTGGCAGCACGTTGATCGCCACCACACGGACGCGGTGGATGTCTTTCTTGCGGCTCAACAGCCGCAGAAAGCCGAACGGCAACAGCCGCCCGTCGATTTCTTTGATGCGGGGGTTGTAGTCGGGCAGGCAGAGTACGACGCCGGCATGACGGCCTTCAACATCGGCGATCATGGTCAGTTGCGGATGCAGCAGAAAGCGGAGCGACTTGGCAAAGTGCCGCACCTCGGCGTCGGAGATGGGCACAAAGCCCCAGGTGAATACCATGGAACTGTTGTACATCTCGAGGAACATGCGCACGTCTTCCATGAAGCGGCGACGATTGAGAGGCCGCACCTTGACCTCAAACCGCTCCTGGATCTGCTCGGCCAGTTGCCCCAGTTTGTTCTCGATGTTGGTCAGCTCGTCCATGTAGCCGATGTAGCCGAGCAGGTCGTGCGCCTTATGAAAGCCGTACTCCTCCAAGAGCCGCGCGTAGTACGGCGGGTTGTAGGTCATCATGAAGGTGGGAGAGCTGTCGAAGCCATCGACCAGCAGGCCGCACTCGTAGTTCATCGAGGGGTTCACTGGACCGCGAACCACATCGAGCCCGCGGGCGGCCAGCCATTCGCGTGCGGTGTCTAACAGGGCCGTGGCCACCTGCTGGTCGTCGATCGACTCGAAGAAGCCGAAGAAACCCAGCGGTTCGTTGGGGAACGCCTTGGCATAGGCGTGATTGACGATGGCGGAGATGCGGCCGACCGTTTTGCCGTCGCGGCGGGCCAGAAAGGTCTGCGCTTCGGCCTGGTCGTAAAAGGGATGATAGGCGTAGCCGGCCAACTCTTTTTGATTCAGCCGCAGCGGCGGAATCCAATGTGGATCATCCGCGTAGAGCTTCCAGGGGAAATTGAGAAACTCGCGTTTCTGGCGCCACGTGCGGACCGGGACGATTTCGACTTGCGACGCGATGGCCGCCTGGCGGGTACGGGCGATCGTGACACTCATGCTCTAACCGCGGAAAGCAGGGGCAGGCCTCGCAAGGCAGGTTGCGACGGCTGGATTCGCCGCGAGGCCGGCTGGTATTGATCGATCTGGCGCCAGTTGGCGCCCATGCACGCAGGAGTGATTAGCTTAGCGGAACGTCCAATTTACCGAAAGTTGTCCTTGCGTGGCGTCAATTGGGACCAATCAACTCGAAAGCGCCCCAAAAATAGGGGCTTTGCCACTTGGATTGTCGGCGAACCCAGCGCTTGGCATCGGCGAGCGCTTGGGCGTAGTCGGGTGGTTCGCCGGCGCCGAGCGGCTTGGCCAGACTGGCAGCGTAGTAACTAACCAGCGCTGCGGCGGCCTGATCGTCGACCAGCCAACTACTGGCGACCACCCGATGGGCGCCCGCGACCAGAAAGCCGCGTCCCACCGACCAGACCCCTTCGCCGCTTTGCTGTGGGCCGAAATTGCTGTGGCAGGCGCTGAGGATCGCCAGTTCGCACTGCTTGAGATCGAGTTGGTAGATTTCGTGCAGCGACAAGAATCCGTCGTCCAACGGATCGGCGGCCGGGCCGGGGGCTACCGCTAAGGCGCCAAAGTAATTGCCGTAATCCGCGGCGGCGAAACCGTGACACGCCAGATGCGCGATCTTGGAACCGGCGAGCGCGGCGCGGATGCGCGCTTCGCTGGCGCTGGCGCCAAGCAGTTGCGTTGACTGCCATCCTTGCTTGGCGAAGACGTCGCGAACCCAGCGCGATTCCTGGCCTGAATATGGCAGACGCGACAACTGCCCGACGAGGGCCGCGCGCTGCCGACTCGAGGGGGCCGCCGCGCCGTAGGCGGGATCGCCAACAGTGAGCACGGGCGCTGCTTGGGGAGCCGCGGGATTGGCGGCGGCAGCATCGAGTCGCGTCAGCAGTGTGGCCGAGGGGGCATAGGCGATCGCCGGCCCGACATCGAGCAGATATTTTGGCTCGGCCCCGGACCCGCCAGGCTCGACAATCAGGATCTCCAGCGGCAACAGCGCGAGCGGACCATCGGGCACGATGAAGGCATGGCTGTGCTGACCGCCGGTCAACTCGCTGGCCAGTTCACTGGGAATCAGGACGTGCCAGAGCAAGGCGAGCCGGTCAAAGGTTTCGGGCGCGATCTTGGGGCGCGACAGGGAATCGGCCAGCGAGCGGCCGTCGACGGCGAGCAGAAGTTCAAGCCGCGTAGTGGTGAGCGGGCCGGGCGCAGCTCCGACCGCCTTGGCGGCGTCGTCGTTGAGTGTTAGCTGCGCGCAGCGCGGTTCTCCCTGATGCGAAACCCAACAGACGTAGCCCACGTTGGAGCCAAAGAAGTACTCGACGAAAAGCGCGTTGCGCGGAGCAAGCCAGGATTGCAGTTCGGCGACTGGAATCGATTGCTCGGGCTCGGCCGCCGCGCGGCGAAAGGTGGGGCTGACGTCGCGGATGCTGCGCGCGACTTCGACCAATTCGCCGCGGGCCGTTTCAAGTTGATTGACCAGGTTCTTGACTTGCGCGGGGTCGTCTGGCGCGCCGCGCAGTGAGTTCTCGATTTGGGCGATGGCTTGGCGCGCCTTTTCATCTCGGGTCCGAAGATCGGCCGCGAAGTCGGCGGGGACGCCGGCCAACAGATCGGCGCCTTGCAGCTTGAGTTGATCGAGCAGCGAGCGCGAGCGAGCGCGCTCCATCACGCGCAGCGCTTGCGCCGATTCGCCACGCTCGATCAGATAGTGGATGAGTTGACCGTAGACGTAGGTCGATTCGGACAGGAAGCGTCCTTGCGCGAATTCTCCGCCCGAGACGAGGGCGCGTTGGCGTTCGACCAGTTCGATCGAGCGCTCGAGGTCTGCGAGCCCCTCTTCCTGACGGCCGAGCCACCAGCGGATTTCGCCGCGCAGGCCGATGGCGGTGGCGCGATCTTGATCGGAGACGTTGCCATTTTCGACCGCCTTGACGACCTGCTCGATGAGCGGCTCAGCCTCTTGATAGCGGCCTTGGCAAAAATAGAGCACGGCCAAATTTTGCTGCGGGCTGGTGGCGCGGGGATGATCGACGCCGAGCGTGCGCTCGAAGATGGCGAGCGAGCGACGAAAGAGTCGCTCGGCCACGTCGATGTTGCCTAGGTCCTTCTCGATACCGCCCGCGTTGTTCAGGATGTCTGCGACAAAGGGAGAGTCGCCGCCGTAGGCTTTTTCGCGAATGGCGAGGCCGCGCAAGATATATTCGCGCGCTTCCGGAAGGCGCTTCTGCGAGCGGAGGGCGCTGGACAGATTGATGAGCGCGCCGGCGATCTGGGGATGATCGGGGCCGTACAGTTTTTCGACGATGTCGAGGGCCTGACGGTAGGCCTGTTCGGCTTCCGGAAAACGGTACTGGGCGTCGTACACGAGTCCCAGGTTGTTGTGGACTCGCCAGACGCCGCCCCAATCGGCCTCTTCCAGTTGGTTGTAGATGGCCAGCGCGCGGCGGAGCAGCGGTTCGGCGTCGGCGTACTTGCCTTCGGCCAGATGCAAGAGCGCCGATTCGTCGAGGGCGTTGGCGACGTAGCGATGCTGGGGTCCGCGCTCGCGGAGATTGATTTCGAGGCAGCGGCGGATGGCGTCGTGCCCTTCGCGGCAGCGATGCTGGCAGCGATAGACGATCGCCAGGTTCTGCAACATATCGGCGATGTCGGTCTGATGATCGCCGGGCGCCTCGCTCAAAAGCTTGATGCAGTGCAGCATCCACGGCTCGGCCTGGTCGTATTGCTCAACTTGCAAGTAAGCGATCGAAAGGCAACTGATGGCAGCGGTGTAGCTCTCCAGATCGTTCTTGTCGGCGATTTTGACCAGTTGCTGCGCGGCAGCGAGCGCCTGTTGATATTCGCCGGCGGCGTACAGCTCGTGGAAGCGAGCGCCAAGCTGAGCAAATTGTTGGACGGCGGCCTCATCGGCGCGGGCCGCTGACGATAAGAATAGCGCCAGACAGGTGGCGCAGAAGAGCGCGACCGACTTCCAACGGAGCTTTGCGGCTGTCATGGTGGCAATGATCCCTTGCCCAAGCGCTATCAATATATCTACGGAGGAGCGCTGGCGCCCCTGACACGGATTTGCTTCTGGGCGGTGAAGGGCCGACAATGTGCGGCCGGGCACTCGATTTTTATGCGAGAACCGTCAGGAAGCTCAATCGATGCCGTCCCACGCCACAATAACGCGTTTTCTTTTGTTGGTCGCTTTGGCAATTGTCGCCCGCGAACGGGGAGCCCCTTGCATGGCCAGTGAGTTCACACCTTCGGCCCAGGAAGAAATTGTGGCGCCAAACGCCAAGTTTGAACTGGTATGGGACGAAGGGGAGTTCACCGAGGGTCCGGCGGCGTCGCCCATCGACGCGGCAATTTACTTTTCGGACATTGGCAATCGCATTTTGCGGTACGACACGGGCAAGGGGCGGACCACTGTATATCGCGAGGATAGCGGCAAGGCCAACGGCCTGATGTTCGACGGCCGCGGCCGACTATACGCCGCCGAGGGCGCCAACGGCGGCAATCGACGCGTGACCGTCACTGAGCGTAACGGCGAGATTCGCGTGCTGGCCGATCACTACGACGGCAAGCGGCTCAACAGCCCCAACGACTTGTTCGTCGACTCCCAAATGCGGGTGTGGTTCACCGATCCGCGTTACGTGGGCAATGAACCGTTGGAACTGGACTTCGCCGGGGTGTTCGTCGTGCTGCCAGACGGCGCGCTGCGATTGGCGACGCGAGAACTGACGCGGCCCAACGGCATTTTGGTCTCGCCCGACCATCAGCGGTTGTATGTGTCGGATTCCGACAGCGTGAGCGGGCAGCCGCAATTGGTGAGCTTTCCGATCGCCGCCGATGGCACGCTGGGAGAGAAGCGGGTGCTGTTCGACTTTGGCCAGGGGCGGCGCGGCGTGGATGGCATGACGCTCGACACCGAGGGGAACATCTACGCCGCCGCCGGCAAGGAGGAACTAGCGGGTGTGTATGTCTTCGACCGGGAAGGGAAATTGCTGGCGCTGATCCCGACGCCGGGCGCGCCGACCAACTGCGAGTTTGGCCTGCAAGGAGAGGCGCGCACGCTGTATGTGACGGCGGCCTTGGCGCCAGACGCCCAGCGAAAGGAGGGGAGCTACGGGCTATATCGCATAGGGCTCAAGAAGGGGGGCTATCGGGGACACCCGATGCCGGTGCAGTGAGCGCGCAGTAGGGCGAAGGAACCAGCCACGTGGGCACTTGGTTCACAAGAAAACCCTAGCCGTAGCCAAACACGACCCATCAACGGCCGTGGATGAATTGTGTAGCCCGATCTGCTGGTTGCCGGGTATACTACCGATGCCACGGTGACGGGAGAGCGAGGTAGTTTCGCCGCCCGACAACGTGGCTCCCCGCGCCCAGCCGCACCGGGTTGGGCCAACGGCTTGCTCACGTACAACCGCGCCCAAGTCGCTTGCGGCAGCGTCCTTGCGACGATGCCCGCCGGTGGCGACGGCAGCCCAGCCCACCGTGGGAGACCGATCATGCTGAACATCTATGGCGGACCGCAGCGTTTTTGCGATGGCGTTCATCGCCGGAACTTTCTCAGGATCGGCGGCCTGGCGATGGGGGGCCTGTCGATGCCGCAGATCATGGCGGCCCAAGAGGCCTCGGGCACGCGGATCGGCCACAAGGCGGTGATCATGGTCTTTTTGCCGGGGGGACCGCCGCATCAAGACATGTTCGACCTGAAGATGGACGCGCCGGCGGAAATTCGCGGCGAGTTCAAGCCAATCGCCACCAACGTGCCGGGCCTTGAGATTTGCGAATTGATGCCGCGACTGGCGCGGATGATGGACAAGTTCGCGGTGATTCGCTCGATCGTGGGCGCCGCGGGGGGGCACGATTCGTATCAGTGCAACAGCGGCTGGGGAGATGGCGGCCTGCAGACCGAGAGCGGCCACGCGGCGCTGGGGTCGGTGCTGTCGAAGTTGCAAGGACCGGTCGATCGGGCCGTGCCCGCGTTTGTGGGCCTGGCGCCGAAGATGGGTCATATGCCATGGGCGAACCCAGGCGAGCCGGGCTTTTTGGGGAAGGCGCATGCCCCATTCAAGCCAGACGGCGAGGGGATGGGCAACATGACGCTCAACGGCGTGAACCTGGATCGGCTGGGAGACCGCAAGACGGTGCTGGCCAGCCTGGACCGAATGCGGCGCGAGTGCGACGCCACCGGCATGATGGAGGGGATGGACTCGTTCAACCAACGCGCGTTCGACGTGCTGACTTCGAGCAAGCTGCTGGAGGCGCTAGACGTGGAGCGGGAAGACCCGCGCCTGCGCGATCGCTACGGTTACGGCATCAACCAGAACAAAGACGATGGCGGCCCGCGCACGCTGCACCAATTTTTGGTGGCGCGGCGATTGGTGTCGGCGGGGGTGCGCTGCGTGACCTTGGCGTTTAGCCGCTGGGATTGGCACGGCGGCAATTTTGCCCAGGGACGGACCGAGATGCCGCTCTTGGATCAGGGTTTGTCGGCGTTGATCGAAGATTTGGATCAGCGCGGCATGCTCGACGACGTGTCGGTGGTGGTGTGGGGCGAATTTGGCCGCACGCCACGCATCAACGAGCACGCCGGCCGCGATCATTGGCCACAGGTGTCTTGCGCGCTATTGGCTGGCGGCGGCATGCGCACTGGCCAGGTGATTGGCGCCACCAATCGACTGGCCGAATACGCCAAGGACCGCCCGGTGGACTTTCAAGAGGTGTTCGCCACGCTGTACCACAACGTGGGGATCGACGTGAACACGACGACCATCGCCGACCACGCGGGACGACCGCAGTTTTTGACGAATATCCGCCAGCCGATGCCGGAGCTGGTGTAGGGCGGATTGTTTCGTTCGCGGAGTGGTTAGGGGGGCGTGACGGGTTCGCCGCCGTCGATGGTGGCCATTTGGGCAAGTAGTTCCAGATCGGCCTCGAGCGCCACGGAGCGCGCGGAGCCATCGCAGAGCAGCCAGTTGATGGCGCCAGGATGATGACTGCCCCAGCCGCGCCGGCAGGGGGCAGAGTTCCCTTTGCCGCCGGTCGCCGCGCACTGGTCGTAATCGCCAAGCAGCGTGCGCGCTTGCGGCACAACAGTCGACAGGCTGTAGTGCGCGTACGAATAGGCCCACAGCGTGCGAAACGAGGGGTTGGTGCGAGTGGTGCTTTCGCCGATTAGCCAGGTGTTTGAGGCGCCGTCGGCGACATTGCGCAGGCTTTCGCTCGTCAATTCGCGGATGCCGACGGTATGCAGCGGACCGCGCCATTCGCTTGGGTAGTTCACGAACTCGGCCGAATCGAGAAAACCGACGCCATTGCTGCGCCCCGCGACACCACGATACGAGCCGGGGCGATATGCCAGGTTCAGCGCGTGCGCGCCAGCCGGACCGGAGGCGGGGACGACCAAGGTTTCTGAGTCGATGTCGGACGGGCAGAAATAGGTTTCGACGAAGGCTTCGCGAACCGTTTGATTCTGCGGGGCCTCGTTAAAGTCACGACTGTCGTATTGGGCGTAGATGGGCGCTTCGCCGAGGTACGGCAGAATGGCGATGGCCCAGTTGCAACCGTCTTCCGATGGATAACCCACGCCAGCCACACTGGAACCACGGCAAATACCTTCGGTCAAGGTGACGTTGCCAGGGGGAAACGAGCCGAGCGCGTCGTGATACTGCAAGAGCGCGACGCCGATTTGCCGCAGATGCCCCAGGCAATGCGCGCGGCGGCCACTTTCGCGTGCGGACTGCACCGCCGGCATCAGCAGCGCCACAAGCGCGCCGATGATGGCCAGCACGACCAGCAACTCGACCAAGGTGAAACCTTGGCTCAAGCGGCGCGAAATGGCCGGCTTGGCAACCATGGATCGAAACTCACGCGCGGCGTTTTCGATTGACGAACCAAGGCAGCGCGGCGACGCCGACGAACAAAGTCAGCCAAGTGGCAGGCTCGGGCACTGGAATGGCGGCAGTGGCCGGCGAAATGAAGTTGTCTGCCCAAATGGTGTAATCGGCGCCGTCGATTTTGCCATCGGCGTTGAAGTCGCCTTGCTCGAAGTCGCCATTCAGTTTGAAATTGTCGGCCCAAATGGTGTAGTCGGCGCCGTCGACGGAGTCGTCGTGGTTGGCGTCGCCCGACAGGCGAAACTCGTCGGCATCCATAGCCCACACCTCGTAGCCCTTGGTGAAGGGACCGCCGGCGCCCGCTTCCTGATTAAAGACGCCGACAATGTCGAACGCGCCAAAGGGAGTTGGCAGCGAGGCGAAGCCGGAGTTCAGACCGAGATGCAAGCGGAACTCATGTCCGAAGGCGTCGACCACGGTGGCCTTGGCATCGACTCCCCAGGGAGAACCATCCTTGAGGCGCACATTCATCAATCGCACCAAGTCGCCTTGATAATGCTCGCCGCCAGTGGCGCGTGTGGCATCGAAGAGGACCTGATTGTTGCCATCGTCCCAGATGCTGGACAAGAACAATGGCTCGGGCGTCGGCAGGCCGACATTGCCGAGATGCACGATCTCGAAATTGAAATCGGGATCGGTTTGATGATCTTCGTTGATGTTGAACTTGCCGCCGAAGAACAAGCCCGCGCGGGCGCGCACTTCGATCAGATCGCCGGCGCGCAAGAGGTGGGTTCCGCTGTGATTGACGCGATCGACCTCTGACAGCCACGTGGCGTCGTCATAATGGGCCGAAGGATCGGGCGTGGGGACACCGCCAGGAAAGGTGAGATTAGGCGGCACATTGCCGTACTTTTGCCCCATGAAGAGGGCGACGCCGCCAAAGTCGCTGGTGTTGTTGACGTCGACGGTTTGCACGAACATTTGCCACATGGCGCCGAGATCGAAGGGACCGGCCGGGTGCGGCACGGAACTATCGAGCATGTCTTCTGGATTATTGAGGATGACGCCGCGGACCTTGAGCGGAAAGGCGCCGCCCGAGAACGCCGGTCCGCCGGCGCCATTGACCGCCTGCATGGTTTGGATGTCGGTGTAGGGGAGACTGGCCCAATCGATTTCGTCGGCCCGCAGCGGCAACGCCAGCGCGAGCATGACGGCGAAAGAAAGCGGAAGATGCCTCGTCATTTGTTGCGACTCCAAGGATTGGGCGAAAAGCGCGATTGGGTTCCGGACCAATACAGAAATAGTTTTGTACCGTGAGCGACTGACAATTGGAACGGGAGGATATTGGCTGATGGCCAGTGGCAAAAAAATGTGACCGCTAGTTTGGTGATCGGCCGTACGTGGCGTGTGAGGTCCGGAACCCACTTATGAGGCGCCCCTCGCGAGTGATAAGTATCACTTAGCGCTGCGCCCAGAACAGGATGCGCTGGAACACGAACAGATAGGGAGAGCGCTGGGGCAGTCGCTCGTGGAGCAGTTGTCGATACGCTTCGACAAATTCGGCGAAGTGGTCGGGGCTGAGTCGCGCTTGATAAACGGTGAGCGTTGTCCCTTTGAGCCAATCGACCACGGCGTCGGTCGATGGCAGCAGGTGGCTGTACATCACCAGTCGCACCTGCTGATGTTCGTAGCCGAGTTCGTACAACAGTTCGGCATAACGCTTTGGCTGTAGAACGGGAGAGTGGTAGACAAACCCGTTGAGAAGTCGGCTGAATTTGGGGCGCCGCGCCACATCGTGCGCGGCTTGATGCGACGGCTGATCGTGCATGGCGGGCACTTGCACCGCCAGTTGACCGTGCGGCGCGAGAAGCCGAGTCAAGCGGGCGAGCAGACGCTCGTGATCGGGCGCCCAATGGAGCGCGGCGTTGGAGAAGATGAGGTCGAACGGTTCCTCAGAGTCGAACGATTCGATCGATTGCCGCTGGAAGTGGAGGCCATCGCCCGCCAAGGAGCGAGCCTGCTCCAACATGGCCTCGGAGCTATCGACGCCGATCACTTCGCGCGCGGCGAGTCGTTGGCGCAAGTCGCGCGTTAGCTCGCCCGTGCCGCAACCCAGATCGACGACGCGCGCTCCGGGCGGGAGCTGAACCATCGCCACCAGATCGCGAAAGGGTTGGCTGCGCTGGTCGCGAAATTGGTGGTATTGCTGAGGATTCCAGGCATCGGTCGACATGGGGCGGACTCTTCGGCGCCGGCCGAGGCTCAGTAGGCGCTGGCGCGGCTGGTTTCCTGGCGTTCGTGCTGGTTGATCTCTTCCAGCAAGCGCGACTCGATGGCCTGCAACCGGGCATCGTCGGTGATCTTGTGACCGTGTTGATCGGTGACGTAAAACACGTCGAGCACTTGATCGAGATGCGTGGCGATCTTGGCCAAGGCGACCGAAAGCCCCAGTTCGTACAGCGCGCGTGTCACGCGATACAACAGTCCCGCGCGGTCGGCGGCGAAGACGTCGATAATCGTGTAGCGGTCGGAGGTGTTGTTGTCGGTGCGGACCTGCGTGGGTAGCACCGAGCGGGGCGCGTCGGCGCGCATCGACCAGGTGCGGCGGAAGGAAGGGCGCTGGCCATCGGCGGCGCGCAGCGATTCCACAAGTTGTTCGCAGACGGCGTCGATGCGCGATTGCGGAGGGGCGGCGGCGTAATCGGGATCGGCCACGCCAAAGCGGTCTAGCACCAGCCCTTCGGCCAGGGTGTTGATCTGGGCGCTGAGAATTTCCAGGCCTTGGCTACTGAGCGCGCCGGTGAGGCGATGAAAGATGCCCGGCGCGATCGACTCGCGAGTGGAGATGGTGTACTCGACGGTGTGACTTTCGGCGAGATAACGTCCGCGGGCGATGGCGGCGCCGCCCGGCAGATTGCGCAATTCTTTCAATTCGGCGGCGACCTGCTGGGGAGGCGTGGCGCGCAGGTACTCGCTGGGGAGCGAATCGATCTCGATGTTGAACCAGGCAAGATCGTCTTCGGTGCGCAGTTGCGCGCGGACGGCGCGACGGCGCTCGTCGAGGGCCTGATCGATGGCGCCGGCGCCGCCGTCACCGGCCAAATGCTGCATGGTGCGGCGGTAGAGTTCGGCAAGCACTTCGCCCTTCCAGCGGTTCCACACGCCTGGACCGACGGCCGCGAAGTCGGCCGCCGTGAGTGCGAAGAGCATCTTGAGCGCCTCGGGCGAACCGACTTCGACAGCGAACTTGACGATGAGCTGCTCGTCGCTTGTATCGCGGCGGAAAGCCAGGTGCGACATGTTCAGATGTTTGTGCACCAAGAACTTGAGCAGTTCGGTCTCGGCGGGGGGGAGCCGCAGCCGCCGCGCGGTTTCGATGGCGAATTGCAAACCGACATCGCTATGGTCCCCCACGTGCCCCTTGCCAAGATCGTGGATCAATAGCGCCAGATGGAGGACGCGCTTTTGTTTGATGCTGCGATAGACCTCGCCGAGCGCGCCGGGATCGTTCTTTAACTCCACGCAGCGCTCGACGGCGCGGATGCAATGCTCGTCGACTGTGTAGCGGTGGTATTCGTTGAACTGCAAGAGGCAGCGGGCGTGGGCATATTCGGGGATGACGCGCTCCAGCACGCGCAGATCGTGCAGCGTGCGGAGCATTTCTCCCAGCCGCGCGGGCTGCGCGAGCAGCGACAGGAAATGGCGGGCCGATTCGCTGGAGACGCCCTCGGGATAGGACGGGGCCGCCTTGCGAATCACCTGGCAGGCGGAATAAGCGATGCGCTTGTCGTACAAATTGGCGAGATCGGCTAGCCGCAAGGCTTCGGTCAGGTCGGCGGCCAGCTTTTCCTTGCCGCGGCGCGTGGCGGTGATTTCGAGCGGCCCCGCCAGATAGTCGCCTCCTTGCACCTGATGCCCGACCAGTGGCGCGAGCCAGGCGCGCAGACGATGACCGGGCTGCGCGCCTTGAACAAAGTGGTTGGTGACCTGGCTGATGTTGGTGGTGGCTTGAAAATAGTCCTTCATGAACTTTTCGACCGGCAACAGCGCCTCGTCGCCAGCGTAGGCCAGCGCCTCGGACACGCGAAGTTGCTCGGCGCGATCGAGCACGTCGTGGGCCTTGCCCGCGTGAAAGTGCATCTCGTTGCGCAGGCGCAAGAGAAACTCGTGACTTTTGCGAATGGCGCGAACATCTTCCTGGGTGAGATAACCTCGCAGGTGCAGGCCTTCGGGATCGCCGACGCCATAGCGGGCGTAACCTGTCCAGCGCAGCAGGTGCAGATCGCGGAGTCCGCCGGGCGAGCGCTTGATGTTGGGCTCGAGCAGGTAGATGGTGTCGCCAAATTGAACGCGTTCCTCGGCGCGGGCCTTGAGGGCGGCCTGCATCTGCTTGTGGCCGCGGCGCCGCAGTCGTTGTTGGTATCGCCTGGTAAACCGCGTGAAGAGGCTTTCGCTGCCTGCCAGATGGCGCGATTCCATGAGCGAGGTGCCGATGGTGGCGTCTTTGAGGGCCAACTCGCAAGCGTCGTTGGGGGTGCGCACGCTATGGCCGAGCGACAGTCCACTGTCGTACAGATCGCGGGTCAAGCGTTCGGCGAATTGGGCGACGGGGCGCGCGGCCTCCGGCGCGTACAAGAGCATCAGGTCGATATCGGAATAGGGCGCCAAATCGCGGCGTCCGTAGCCGCCATGCGCGACCAAGGTCAGCGATTCGCGGAGCGCGCTGGCAGCGGCGCCATCGAGTTCGGCGAGGGCGGCCTCGTAGAGTTCGCGGACGACGGCATCGACGAGGTCGGTGAGCGCATGGCAAAGTTGCACACCCGGGGCGCCGGCCGCGTGGCGGCGCTTCAGCTTGTCGCGGCCTTCCGTCAGTTGAGTCTTGGCGGCCGCGACGCTGGCTCGCAAGTGAGGCTTGAGAGACATGATGGCGCGGCGCTCCGGACAAGATGCGTGTGGCTTAACCTTTAGGTCAACGACTCGTCGCCGTTTTCTCCGGTGCGGATGCGCACGGTTTCTACCAGATCGCTAACGAAGACCTTGCCATCGCCGATTTGGCCGGTCTGAGCGGAACGGAGAATGGTGTCGATCACCGCTCGGAGTTGCGAATCGGGCACCGCGACTTCGACTTTGACCTTGGGGACGAAGTCGACGGAATACTCGGCGCCGCGATACATCTCGGTGTGTCCCTTCTGGCGACCGAAACCGCGCACTTCGGTGATGGTCATGCCCGCCACGCCTTGTTCGGTGAGCGCGTTCTTGACGTCTTCGAGCTTGAAGTGGCGGATGATGGCTTCGACTTTTTTCATGTTGTTTGCTCCTCTGAGCCGCGGCGCCGAGCGCGCCTGGGCATTCGACTTAGATATAGATGTAACCTTCTTCGCCGTGCTGGGTGAGATCGAGCCCTTGCAGTTCTTGTTGTTGCGTGACGCGCAGACCCATCATCCAGTCGAGCAGTTTGAGCAGAATGAAGGTGACGACCGCGGCATAGGCCCAGGTGACGGCGACGGCGCCAATTTGGGCGCCAAACAGCTTGCCATTCTCGAACAGGCCCAAGGCCTCGGTCCCGCCTTTGATCGCCTTGGTGGCGAACAGACCGGTGAGCAAGACGCCGAGCGTGCCGCCAATGCCATGCACGCCAAACACATCGAGCGTGTCGTCGTAGCCTAGCCGCGGCTTGAGTTGCGTGACGGCGAAGTAACAGGCCACCGAGCCCAAGGCGCCGACGAGTAGCGCGGGCATGGGCTGCACATAGCCGCTGGCGGGGGTAACGCAGACCAATCCGGAGACGGCGCCGGTGCAAGCGCCGAGCACGGTGGGTTTGCCGCGCGTGATCCACTCGACGAGGGTCCAGGCCAGGGCACCGGCGGCGGCGGCGAAGTGTGTGGCGGTGAAGACGCTCGCGGCCAGATTGTTGGCGGCGCCGGCTCGACCGGCGTTGAAGCCGAACCAGCCGACCCAGAGCAGCGCCGCGCCGACCACGGTGTAGGTGAGGTTATGCGGTGGCATGGGCTCTGATCCGTAGCCGAGCCGTTTGCCAAGCACCAGCGCGCAGACCAGGGCCGATACACCGGCGCTGACATGCACCACCGTGCCACCGGCAAAGTCGAGCGAACGAAACCAGCCTTGTTGATTGTCGAACGACAGCGGCCCATTGTCCCAGACCCAATGACACAAGGGGCAATACACCAAGGTGCCCCACAGGATCATGAAGAGGGCCATGGCGCTGAACTTCATGCGTTCGGCGAACGCGCCGCAGATCAACGCGGGGGTGATGATGAATAACATGCCATGAAAGAGCATGTGCGTGAGGGTGGGGACCGTGCCGGTCATGGGGTAAATGACTTGGCGCGAGCTTTCGTTGTAATACGGCTGCACGCCCTTGGACTCGCTGCCTTGGTGCAGCGCCCCCATGAACAAGTAATCGGTGTTGCCGATATAGGGATGGAAATGATCGGGATCGGCCTGCGGATCGCCGCCAAAGGCCAGGGTGTAGCCGTAGGTCGCCCAGACGACGGTCATTAGCCCCATCAGAAAGACGCACTGCATCATCACGGCCAGCACGTTCTTTTTGCGAACCAGTCCACAGTAAAAGAGGGCCAGGCCTGGCGCGGTCATCAGCAGCACCAGCGCGCTGCTGGTGAGCAACCAGGCGTTGTCGCCAGAGTCGGCGGCGGTGGGTTGCACGTCGCTGGTGGCGGAGTCTCCCTCGACGCTGACGATACCGGCGTCTTCGTCGAATGTGGCATTCTGAGCGCGCGCGACGGCAAGGCAGCTTATCAATGCAAGGATGAGGAATATCGGTCGGCGGACATGCGCCATAACGCGCCTTGGTCGGAAGTAAGTCGTTTGCGTGGACCCGCTGCCCCCTGTGGTCCCATTCGTTACGACAGCGTAACGGGGCCCTTGGTGAGCGTAAAGCGCGGCAGCGGCACTGAAGCCTGGCAAGCGAGTCGAGAAACCAAAAGGCCCTGGCCGGAGTCGATGGCGACTCCGACCAGGACCGGCGCTTCGAGACAGCTACGCGATGATCTCGATTAGAGAAAGATGTAGCCTTCTTCGCCGTGCTCGGTGAGATCGAGCCCTTGTCGTTCGTTGTTCTCCGTGACACGCAGACCGATGGTCCAATCGATCAGCTTGAGCAAGACGAGCGTCACGACGGCGGCCATGATCCAAGTGACGCCGGTGGCAATAGCCTGCGCGGTGAGCACTGGGCCGCCCTCGAGCAGACCCAGCTTTTCGCCTTTCAGGGAGATGTCCCAGACCGCTCGGGTGGCGAAGACGCCGGTGAGCAAGGCGCCGAGGGTGCCGCCGATGCCGTGAACGCCGAAGGCATCGAGCGAGTCGTCGTAGCCCAGCTTGTTCTTGAGCAGCGAGCACGCCAGGCAGCAGACCACGCCGGCCAGCGCGCCCATGAAGATGGCGGGCATCGGCAGCACGAAGCCGGCGGCCGGCGTGATGCAGACCAAGCCAGCCACCGCGCCGGATGAGGCGCCGAGCACGGTGGGCTTGCCGCGCATGATCCATTCCAGGCCGGCCCAAGAGAGCGCGCCGGCGGCGGCGGAGAAATGCGTGGCGGCGAAGGCGCTGGCGGCGATGCCGTCGGCGGCCAGCGCACTGCCGGCGTTGAAGCCGAACCAACCCACCCACAACAGGCCAGCGCCCAGGGCGGTGTAGGTGAGGTTATGGGGCGGCATCGGCTGGCTGCCGTAGCCCAATCGCTTGCCGAGCACAAGCGCGCAGACCAAGGCCGAGATGCCGGAGCTGATGTGGACCACGGTGCCGCCGGCGAAATCGAGCGCGCCGCCGGCCGAGAAGGTTTTGGCCGACTCGCTGCCGTACGCCAGGATGCCGCCATCCCACACCCAGTGACAAAGCGGACAATAGACGATCGTTCCCCAGAGGATGGAGAAGATCACCATGGCGCTAAACTTCATGCGTTCGGCGAAGGCGCCGCAGATGAGCGCGGGGGTGATGATGAAGAACATGCCTTGGAAGAGCATGTGTGTGAGCATGGGAATGGGAAGCGTATCGTGAAGCGGAATGACCGAGGCGTTGGTGGCCTCATCCCAGGTGGCCTGCACCCCCCGCATGAGCAGGTATTGATCGTTGCCGATCCAGGCAGCGGCGCCCCCGAAGGAGAGCGAATAGCCGTACAGCGCCCAAATGACAGACATCAGCCCCATGAGGGTGATGCACTGCATGATGACGCTGAGGACGTTTTTCTTGCGAACGAGACCGCCATAGAACATGGCCAGTCCGGGGGCAGTCATCATGAGCACCAGCGCCGAGGAGGTGAGCATCCAGGCGTTGTCACCCCGGTCGAGGGTGCGGGGCGCAGCGGTGCTGTCGGCTGGGGCAGCGGCCGCCGCCTCCGCGGGAGCATCATTGGTTTCTTGTGCCCAGAGAGGGCCTGGTTGCAGCAGTACGCAGCACAAGGCAGCGCAGCACAAACCGAGAATCGAGGGGCGAGTAAATAACACGGTGGTCCGCCTTTCAGAAGGAAACTCAACGGGTTCGAGTAGAAGGTAGAAGGATGGTGTCGCCGGCGCGGTGCGTCGCGCCTAAAACGCGCGGAGTCCGCTGATAGCAAGGGGCGGGCCAGCCGGCTCCCCGAACCCTGGGGTGATTGCGCAGGGAGATGCCTTATCTCTTGGAATCACAAGAGATTAGACCTGCGCCACTTTTTTTGACGTCGGTCGAAAACGACGTGGGCTGATCGAGGCATGCCAGCGATTGCGGCATGGATTGCGCAAGCGGCGCGCAGCGGTCGCCTGGGCTACTCGCCGCGCTTTTGCCAGGCGACATCGGCCTTGCCGGCCAGTTGATTGGCGACCCTCGCCAGTACGAACAAGAGATCGCTGAGCCGGTTGAGATAGACAATTGCGAGATCCGAAACCGACTCGCCAGGCGCGGCTGAGAGGGCGACGACGAGACGCTCCGCGCGGCGACAGACGGTGCGGGCCAGATGAAGCTGCGCCGCGGCGGGAGAGCCACCGGGCAAAATAAACTCGCGCAGCGGCGGCAAGCGCTCTTCGTAGCGGTCGATGGCCTGTTCCAACTCGGCGATCTGCGCTGCGGCGATGGCGCGGCGATGCTTTTCGGCCTGTGGCGAGGCCAGTTCGGCGCCCAGGTCGAACAGGTCGTTTTGCACGCGGGCAAGCAGTTCGTCGAGGGGGGCGTCTAGCTCGGTGGTTTCGACGCGCGCGGCGCCTAGCACGGCGTTCAGTTCGTCGACCGTGCCATAGGCCTCGATACGGGGGGAATCCTTGCGGACCCGTGGACCGCCAAACAGGCCGGTTTCGCCTTGATCGCCGGTTTTGGTGTAGATCTTCATGTTCTATCCGTTGGTAGGGCCTCAT
>JAIBBY010000042.1 GCA_019694455.1 Pirellulales bacterium | reverse complement strand
TGCGCGCGTTCTAGTCGGTATTGTCCCACGAGCGCTTCCCCCGGCCGAAAGTGGTCGGAGTGGTGTGGAAACTCGATTGCCACCCTCGCGTCGCTCATCCCGTAGAACTCCCTTCCGGTATGACGATCACCGGAAACTTCCGCTCAAACGTCCGCGAGCCTGACTCGCCGCGCACCAAAATCTTCCATTCGATCGCGTTATGCGCCGATCGAAATGAGTGCATGGCGTGCGCGGGCAGCGCCAATGTAAAGCTCGAGCTAAACGGCGTCTGCTGCGCTAGTTCCGCCCCTTCTTGCGAGGCAATGCGGCTCTCCACCACGCGGCGGGATTCCCGGCGCGTGTTGGTGCCGTGCTGAAAGGTGGCCCGCTCGTCGCACACCAGATCGAGTGCAAGCCGCTTGAGCGCTCGGCGCCCCGGTTGCGACAAAAACAACTCGTAGTTCTGGCCCGGCGCAAGCGGATGCGCGGAAATCTCCAAGATTGTGGGCTCCGCCAGCGATGCTCGCCACAATCGCCGCACGGCAAACACCGCCGTGGCGATGCCACCCCCAAACCAAAGCAACACGAACAACAGCGACAGCCAATCGAGTCCGGTCAGGCCGCCGCCCAACAGGCCCATCGCCAAAACCAGCGCCACCGCGCTGACGACGAGCGCCACCCCCAGCATGACTCCCAGCGCCCACAAGGGGCGCACATCCGCAGCCAGGCGATATGCTAGTCGCGTCCCGGGACTATCCATCCAGGTCGCTAACCGTGGCACGCCCGGAAAATCATGGTCAGGCGACTCGCGCGGCTCGAACAGCTCTCCCGGTATTTGCTGCGCCATGACGGCCCGCCGTTCCGCCGACTTGCCCCAGTTCACCAGCGCATACGCGGCGCCGCCCCCTCCCACCACCACAAACGCCAGCGGAACCAATAGCAGCAACCAACTCCACCAGGTGTAGCCGCGCGTGAGCACCGCCACCGCCGGATCATCGGGCGAGTACCAGCAAGGGTAACTCCCCCCTTCGTTGAACAGGTTCAATGTGCGCAGCGGCTCATCCCGACTCTCCGAAACTTGCCGCGTTATGTCGTAGGCGCGCGCCTGATGCCTAACCCCCTCCACGTCGTAGACAAACTGGAACTCTGGGCGATATACCACCGTGCCGTCGTGCCGCGCAAGCTCCAGCAAGCGCTTGCTCAGTACCACGCACTTCGTCTCGCGAAAGTACTGGTTGACGCGCCATTCAGGGATGATCAGCGTCGCCAACAGATAGGCGCCAAACAGCGCACCGGTCAGCAGCAGGCCGACGAACAACATCGCCTGCGCCACGTAACCCACCAGCGCCGAATCGGTGCGCCGCGCGCCGCGCTTCTTGACATAAAATCGAAATGGTCGAGCCAAGGCCGATTCCCGTCAGCGGTTTCGTCCCATCGTTCGGCCGCGGCGCGGCCAATGGGCAGGGGCGACCCTACTGATATTACCTACATTGCCGCATGGCTGCACGGGCCGCGCTATAGCAACTCCCGAGCGTTGGCCTGAATCTTACGAATCGCCGCCGCGATCTCCGCCATGTCCGCCTCGTCCCCCAGTAGCGCGTATTGCGGAACCCAATAGCATTGCCAACTCGCCCGCTCGGTGACGGGGAACGGCCCCTTGAGAAACGCGTGCTCCTCCTCGGCTTGCGCCCCGCACAGTCGAACGCGGTACGAACCGTTTTGGAACATGTCGAGCCGGTGAATCGGCGGATAGGCGGCCTGGTTCGGAATCCCCTCGGCGTTCATCGCCTCGATAAACCGCTTGGTCGGCACGCCGGCAAACTGCGCGGCGTCGTAATAGTAAATGTACGCGTAATGGCCATTGCGCGTGCAGCGCGGATCGAGCTTCTGCGGCGTGATGCCCGGGATCTCGGCCAGCAGCCGATCCAGGATTTTGGCGTTGCCATGCCGGCGCGCGGTCTGCTCGTCGAGGCGTGTGAGCTGTGCGCTCAGCATGGCGCCTTGCCACTCGCTCAAGCGGTAATTCGATCCGTAGGAGAAGTGCGCGTAAAACCACTCGCCCGGCAAGCGGCCGCAATCGTGCGCGCTGCGCGCCTTGCGTTCGAACTCGTCATCGTTGGTGACGATGATCCCCCCCTCCCCTGCCGTCATCAGCTTGCTCTGTTGAAAGCTGAACGTGCCGGCAATGCCATAATTGCCCACGCAGCGCCCGCGCCACTGGCTGGCGTGCGCGTGCGCGCAGTCTTCAACCAACGCCAGTCCGTGACGGCTGGCAATCTCGGTCAGCCGATCCAGATCGGCCGGGTGCCCTCCCATATGCACCGCGATGATCGCCTTGGTCCGCGGCGTGATCGCCGCCTCGACCAATGCCGGATCGACGCACTGTGTTCCCTCGTCGATGTCCACCAGCACCGGCATCGCCCCCGCGAACAACACCGAACTGGCGGTGGCCACGAAGGTGCTGTTCGGCACGATCACCTCGTCGCCCGAGCGAATCCCCAACGCCGCGATCACCACCTCTAGCGCGTGCGTGCCGTTGGTGATGGCGATGCCGTGCTTGGCGCCGTGAAACTGCGCGAACTCCTGCTCAAACCGCAGCGTTCGCGTTCCCGGTGTGCGCCACCACACCCGGCTCTCCAAAACATCCAGCACGGCCTGACGCTCGCGATCGTCGAAGATCGGCCACTGTGGGAACGGTTTCGTCTTGGACTTCTTGCCGCCCAGCAATGCGAGTTCTGCCATGACGCCCTGGATCACATAGTGGAAATGCTCGCCGCAGTCGGCCACCCATCGGCGCCCATTGCTTTACCAGCGGCGGCTTCGATGTTAGCACAACCGCCGCACTATCCGCAGGGGGGGTTCAAGTGCGCAGGCGCGCTCGGCTACGCGATCAGGTCGTGAACCACTTCGCCATGCACGTCAGTCAGCCGGAAATCGCGTCCCGCGTAGCGGTACGTCAGCCGCGTGTGGTCAAACCCCGCCAGGTGCAGCATGGTTGCGTGCAGGTCATGGACATGCACACGATTTTCGACCGCCTGGAAACCAAATTCGTCGGTGGCGCCGTAGACAAATCCCGGCTTGACGCCCCCGCCCGCCAACCAGGCTGTAAAGCCATAGTGGTTGTGGTCACGGCCATTCACCTTGCCGGCGTTGGCCCCCGTTTGCGGCAACTCCACCGTCGGCGTGCGGCCAAACTCGCCGCACCACAGCACCAGCGTCTCATCCAATAGCCCGCGCTGCTTCAAATCCACCAGCAAGGCGCCAATCGCCTGATCGCATTCGCGCGCCAAGTTGCGGTGGTTCACCTCGATATCGTCGTGGCTGTCCCACGGCTGGCCCTGCCCGTGCCAGACTTGCACAAACCGCACGCCCCGCTCGATCAATCGCCGTGTGATGAGCATCTGCCGGCCTTGCACCCCCGGCCCGTACAGATCGAGCACGTGCTGCGGCTCGCGCGTCACGTCGAAGGCCTCCGCTGCCTCGTCCTGCATCCGGTACGCCAGTTCGAACGATTGAATCCGCGCCTCTAGCGCCGGATCTTGATGACGCGTTTCCAAATGCTCCGCGTTCAGCTTCGCCAAGAGGTCAAGCTGCCGCTTCTGCGCATCGCGCGGCGTGTTGGCGTTGCGAATATTCTCCACCAGCTTGTCGATGTCGGTGTGCTGCGTGTCGATATGTGTTCCCTGATGCACCCCCGGCAGAAACGCCGACTGCCAATTCATCGCCCCCTTGATCGGATAACCGCCCGGGCACATCGCGATGAAGCCCGGCAGGTTCTGGTTCTCGGTCCCCAATCCGTACGTCATCCAAGACCCAAAACTCGGCCGTGGCTGCCGCGCCTCACCGCAGTTCATCAGCATCAGCGATGGTTCATGGTTCGGCACGTCGGCGTGCATTGAACGGACCACACACAGCTCATCGGCCATCTGAGCCACATGCGGAAATATGTCGCTCACCTCAATGCCGCTCTGGCCATGCTTCTGGAACTTAAACGGCGAAGGAAACGCCGCGCCGGTCTTGCGTTCGGTCTTCAAGTTGGTCGGCAGTTCCTTGCCCGCATACTCCGCCAGCCGCGGCTTGGGGTCGAAGGTGTCCACATGCGACGCGCCGCCGTTCATGAACAGATGGATGATGTGCTTGGCCTTAGCGGCAAACTGCGGCGGCTTCGGCGCCATGGGGTTGGCGTAGGTTGAGCTGGCGGTGGCGCCACGCGTTTCGGCGTCGATCAGTCCGGCCAGCCCCAACATGCCGACACCCATCCCCGCCCGGCGCAGCAAATCGCGTCGCGTCAGCGCCTCTGGGCCATGTCCAAAAGAATGCATGATGAGCCTCAATCCACGAACATGAACTCGTTCGTTTCCAACAGCACCTGCGCTAGTTGTTCCCACGGCCCCCACGCGCTGGCTGGGTCTTTGGCCTCCGCCGGCGGCGACTGTTCGACAAAGTCGAGCGCCTGTCGCACCTCGACCGGGGTGGCGCCGCGCCCCAGCACCGCCTCAAACATGGCGCGAACTCGGTTCGAACCTTCCGCCGCCGCCACCCCGGGCCTGGCCGCCACGCCCCGCGCTTGCTCCATCACAAACGGCGAATTCATCAAGAAGAGCGCTTGCTGCGGCACGGTGGTCCGCGGCCGCTGCGGCGTCGTGGCGTCGGGCGCGGCAAAATCGAACGCGCGATATAGTCCCGGCAGATCGCCACGATCGATCACCCCATAAATCGTTCTTCGCGTGCTGTACGGCTGCTGCGACAAGGCAACCGGTCGGCCGCCAATGGCGTGGTCGAGTCGACCGGCTGCCGCCAGCAGGCTGTCGCGCGCCGACTCAAACTCCAGTCGCCGCCGGTTCATCCGCCAATACAAGCGGTTCTCCGGGTCGACTTGTTCACTGTCGGCGCTTCCCGCGCTCGACTGGCGATACACGGCCGACAACATCAATCGCCGGTGCAGCCGCTTGAGCGACCAGCCATCGTCGCGAAATGTCGCCGCCAGATAATCCAGCAGCGCCGGATGGCTGGGCGGATCGCAGCGCACCCCAAAATCGCTGGGCGTATTCACCAGCGGGGCGCCAAAATGATGCATCCATACCCGGTTGACCATCACCCGCGCGGTCAGCGGATTGTCCCCGGCAACGATCGCCCGGGCCATATCCAATCGACCGCTGCCATGTTCAAACGGCTTGCGCTCAGGCCCCGCCAGCACTCGCAAAAACTGCCGCGGCACCATCTCGCCCGCCTGTCCCGGCTTCCCGCGCAAAAAGATATGCGGCTCGTGCGGCGTCGGTTGGTCGACGAGCGTCATCGCGCGCGGCGGCTCGGCGGGCGATTGCGCCTTCCAACCTTCCAGCTCGCGCTTCAAGCGGTTGTATTCGTTGGCCACGGTGCGATCGAGAAAGAAATCGTACTGTTTCTCAATGTCCGCTTTAGCGACCATGCACGGCGCGCCGTCGGCGTACAACACCTGTCGCAGTTCTTCAGACGCGGGGTCGGGCAACGCTTTCAGCGGTTCTCCGCCCGCGCTGGCCGCTACCCGCTGCGCCTCGCGCCATTGTCCTTCGATCGCGGCCAATAGCTCGCCGTAGATGCGCGCCACGTCGGTCATCGAGGCCAGCGGCCCTTTGACCAGCGCGTCTTTCACCAGCCGATTGACCGGCGGCGCGCCGCCGGCCACCTCGGTCGGCAAATTGGCCACCAGCGCCGGCGCTTGTGTCAAGAAATCCTCCGGCTTCAAAGCCGCCAGCGCATGCCAGGGGGCAAACACGGCGTGCGGCGCCTTGGCGGTTTCCGCCAAATAATCGCGCCAGCGCTGCGTCACTCCCGGCTTAAGCTCGTCGGGCTGTAGCGACAGCATGGCCCCTTCGGGGATCGGCGTCGCGCCCCCCACAATCGCCTTCGCCAGGTACTCCGCTACCCGCGTTCGCGCGCCGGAGCGCAGCTCCTCCAAGTGGGTTGCCAGATAACCATCGAGCGCCTGCTGACGCATGGTCGCCTCGGCCTGATGCTTCAGATACGCCTCGTTCTCCTCCGGCATCGCCACCAACGGCTTTTCGCTCGGCTCGACCGAACTGGCGAACACACCATACAGCGAGTAATAGTCGGCCATCGGCACCGGATCGAACTTGTGATCGTGGCAGCGGGCGCAGGTGACTGTCAGTCCCATTAAGCCACGGCATACCACATCGATCCGATCGTCGATGATGTCGTGGATGTTGTGCATGAAGCGGCTGCCCACCGTCAAAAAGCCCATGCCCGCCAAGGCGCGCTGATCGTCTCCCAGTCCCAGTTGATCCGCCGCTAGTTGCTCCAGCAAAAAGCGATCGTACGGCACATCCTCATTCAGCGAGCGCACCACATAGTCGCGGTAGGTGTACGAATAAGGAAACCGCGGATCCTCAGTAAAGACATAACCCTTGGTGTCGGCGTAGCGCGCCACGTCGAGCCAATGCCGCCCCCAGCGCTCGCCGTAATGCGGCGACGTCAGCAGCCGATCGACCACCTTTTCATACGCGTCGGCGGCGCCGTCGTGTTCAAACGCTTCGATCTCCTCCCGCGTGGGCGGCAAGCCAATCAGGTCGTACGTCGCCCGCCGAATCCACACCGCTCGACTGGCGGCGGGCGAAGGCGCCAACCCCGCCTTCTCCAACTCGGCCAAAATGAACGTGTCGATGTCTCCCTTGGGCCAACCCGCATCGCGCACCGCGGGTATCGCCGGCCGCGCGATTGGCTGAAATGCCCAGTGGCTTGCCCGCGCCGCGTCGATCGCGCTGGAGCTATCTTCCACCTTGGGCGGTGGCGCCGCTGGTTCAGCTTCCCCCGGCCACGCTGCCCCTTGCTTCACCCACTCGCGTAGCGCCGCGATCTCCGCTTCCGGCAGCTTTTCATCCGGCGGCATCTGCACGTCTTCGGTGTAACCCACCACGTGCAGCAACCGGCTCCTGTCGGGATCGCCGGGCACAATCACGGCGCCCGCCGTGCTTCCCTTGAGCGCCGCGGCCTTGGTGTCTAGCCGCAGTCCCGCCTCCTGTTCGTCCACGCCGTGACAGCTTGCGCAGCGATTCAAGAGCACCGGCCGCACGCTCTTTTCAAAGAACTCAATCTGCTCGGCCGTGGGCGCCGCATCGGCGGCAAACCCCATGGCGGCCCAACCACACACGACTAACGCACTGACCCAAGTGCGAAGCATCATCCCGTGTTCTCGCTCAAGGCGTCGGGTAGTGGGCGCTCGCGCGAGCGCCACATCGTTCGGGGCGTTAAGGCGGGTGACTCCGGCCGCTCTTTCGCGCCAGCCAAAAGTCACGATCAGGGCGGGAAAAAACTATCGATCTCACTCAACGCGAGCCACGGTCGCGACTCACCGCCAAGCTGCTCGCATCAACACATGTCGATGCCTCTCTTGGCACTTTGAGTGTACCAAAACCGGGCTCGCAGGGTCAAATTTTGGCCGGCAGTGAGGAGTTGGGTGAGCTAGAGCTTAGGCAACTCGCCGGCGTTTCAAGTAAATGAGCATGCTGAGGAGACCCCAAGCAAAAACAGCAACAGCGATTCCACTCGGAATCTTCTCGCGCAACGTCCTGTCAACTACCTCAGGTGATTCGTCGGGAACGATTGCAAGCACCGTGGCGAAGACTCCAAAGAGCGCCCCTGCGCCGGCCGCGACGATTCCGGAGAACACCCAAAGAAATAGCTTCATGGCGGTCATCCTAACGCGCAATGAATTGGTCGCCAGGAAAGCCAAGCCAATTGCGCGCATCCACAAAAAAAGACCCGAGAAGTCGCCTTCCCGAGGCTTCGTGACAACGTGTCGGAGGCGCGCGCCCGATAGGCCACGCCCCCGATTGGAACGATTGAGAATAGGGTAAACAAGAAAAAGAGAGCAAGGACTACGTGAACCGCTTCCTTAACGCCCACGCGAACACACAACCAATCATCGCCAGCGCTGCCGTGCAGGGCTCAGGGACGGGAACGGTTGCCACGCGGAACCCGAGATTGTTCCCCTCGACCGTCGGGAGGTGGTAGTTCCGGTTCGAGGACTGCAAGTAGTTCTCGTTGAAGTTCCACGAACCACCGCGCACACCCCGAAACAACCCGCTGATCAAGGCTTCGTTCCACTCCCACACGTTGCCCCCTTGATCGCTCGTGCCGTAAAAGTTTGCGCTCAACGGGCCGGCGCTGCCGACCGTCGTCACGTTGCCGTTCTGGCTGTTCCAGTGGGCGCCGAAATTGTAGTTGGCGACATTCGCGCCCGGATTGCTGATATTGCCCACACTGTCGGCCGTGGCCACCGTGGGCGCCGCATTACTTGCCGTGGGATAGAGCCAGTAGTTGTCAGTATCCCCACCCTGCGCCACCGGCTGATGGTACGCCGACTTGTACCATTCGTCTTCGCTCGGCAAGTACCAGATCGCGCCGGCGTTGCGCGTGATGCTCAGGCCATTGCTGGGCGTGGCCGTGCCGCCCAATAGCGTGTAGGCGCCTGTTTCCGTGTCGCCCGTCCCCTGCCCGTTATTGAGCCAGTTGGCAAAACGAATCGCGTCGTACCAGCTCACATAGATCACCGGCTTGTCGCCCATGTTGGGCTTGGCCGCGTAGCTGTAGCTCCCGCTGACCCCGCTGCGCGTGATCCCGCCCCAGGCATTGCTGCCCATGCTCGCGTTGTAGAGGGCCAACGGATCACTGGCCGCTTTGGCATTCAAGAATTCGGCATACTGCGAGTTGGTCACTTCGGTCGTGCTTATGCGGTAGGCATAACCGACGCTGCCATACAGATTGCCAGTCAACGGATCGGCGGCGTTGCCCAGGTAGCCCACCGGCACGGTGGAGATGGTGACGGCCGAGGCGGGCAGGGCGCAGGCCGCCGCGCACAGCATGGAGAGCGCAAATGTCGCACTCCGTGAAAAGACGCAGCGAGCTATCTCGAGGGTCATTGGCGATTCCTTGTGATCTGGGTCTTGCCCGCAAATGGTCGCTTGAGGCGCCGTCAGCCAACATTACGACAACCTTGCGAGCAATAGTTTAATGCCACGCGCCCGTTGCGCCTAACATCCGCACAAATTTTGTGGAAATTCTCTTGGACAACTCAAGCTGCCCGACCAAGCGGCGATGCACTCGGTCGTGACGCGATTGCCCACTGACTGTCGATGCCTCTCTTGTCGCTTCGTGGGTGCCCACATCCGTCTGAGATCTATTTGCAGCCACAAAAAAGCCTCGAGAAGTTGCCTTCCCGAGGCTTCGTGAAAACGTGTCGGAGGCGCTCGACTGATAGGCGCGACTACTTGCCCGCTTGCTGCTCTGGCTTCGGCTGTCCGACGACATGCCCTGTCTTGGGATCAATCTCCAAGTCAAGCTGCTCGTCGTCCAGCGTGTAGAAGAAGAAGCCAAACATCATCTCTTCGTACGTCTGGTCCCCTTCCTTCACCGTGGCGTTGGGGTCGGGATTGTAGGGGTTGAACTTTGAATTGTCGAAGTGCGCCAGGCAATGAATCTTCGTCCCCTTGGGGAACTTCTTCGTCTTGGGCGCCCAGCGATAGTTCATCTGCCAATCGAAGTTGTAGTTCGGTATGGCGAGGATGGTCTCTTCCTTGCCGTCCGGGTAAATCGCGTTGAACAACATGTCCTTGCCGCGCAGGTGCATGTGGCTGAACATGCCAATGCCGGTCGCGTCGCCCGCCAGCGTGCGCTCCGCCTCCACCAGATAGTGCGGATGATTCGGCTCGATGGCGAACTTGCCGGTCGTCACACGAAAATGCTGAATCTCCTTCTGCAAGCGATCCTTCACAAAGTTGAAGCCCACCGACGTTTGATCGGTCGTCTCTTCTCCGGTGGTCACGTAGTGAATCTGTAGCACCAGCCGCGCCCCCTTGGGGATGCGGAAACCGTGATGCGGATCGAGCATCATCGCTTCGCCGCCGGGCACATACCCGGTGATGAACTGCGCGTCGGAGATCTTGCTCCCGACCAGGGCCGCCATATTGAGGTGATGCACCACGTCGCGGTTGCCCGGCAGAATCTCGATGTCGCTGACCCACGTGTCTTCGGTGAATTGGTGCGGCAGGATCACGTATTTGTAGGCGATGACCCCTTGCGCGGGGATCTTGATCGGCTTCGACATCGTGAGCACCAAGTCCGGCTCGCCGATCTGCCACTTGCTGTCGGCGGGCGGCAACGGTTCGGGCGCCTTGTCCAAATCGCCCGCCGCCATGCCGCTATGCACCCAGGAGATGATCGTGTCGCGATCTTTCACCGAAAGCGCCTGGCGGTTAACGATCTCGGTGTTTTCCTCGCTGGCGTAGCACGGCGGCATGCGCTGTTCGCGCACCACCTCGGCGATCATCGCGCCGTTCCCCTTGGCGTCCTCATAACTGGAAAGCGTGAACGGCGCGGTGGTGTTGCCACGATGGCACTCCTGACAATGCTGTTTGAGCAGCGGCGCCACATCGTGCGAATAGGTCAGGTTCTTCGACTCCACCGCCGGGGCCGGCGTGATCTTGCAGCCATCGCACGGCGTCTCGGCCACCTGGACGTCGCGACCGGCAAGCACATCCTCGAGCGCGTTCTGCAAATCCTCGCTCACCGCCGCTTCGCTCACCCCTCCCACGCGATACTGATTGTCGATCCGGCCGCGGTATCGCAACTTGCGATCGGCGTCGAGCACGCACACCTGCGGCGTGCGTTGCACGCCAAGCGCCCGCACCACCTCGCCGTCAAAATCCTTGCAGAAGGCGAAGTGGCAGTCGGCTTTAAGCGCCTGGTACGCCATTTCCATGATCGAGTCGGTCGGCCCCACGTTCATGGCAATGAACTGCGCGCCCTGGTCGCGATACTTGGCGTCCAAATCGCGGAGCTTTGGCAGGTACCGCTTCACCAGCGGACAATCGAGATTGGTGAATACAATCACGTACGCCTTGCGCTCGCCGAACTCGCCCAGATTCCGCTCCAGGTAACGAATGTCCTTGAACGTGAAGTCCGCAACCCGCTCGCCAACCTTCACGCTGTCGTCGGCCCCGCAGACCGCGCCCGCCGAAGTCAAAATCGCCGCCACCAACACGCAAAGCGTCCACCGCCGTGACATCGCCAGATCTCCTGAATTGAGGCCGACCGCAACTGCTCTTCTCTCGGCAACCCGCGCTACTTATATCATTGGCCCCGCGTTACTTGCAAATTTCCCGTGGAGTCGGACATCCCCCGACCGCACGCCCTATTGTCGCTTCCCCCCACCAGCGGGGACACGCCACTGCCACACCCTTTGCGGAGTTTTTCCATGCGCACGGCGCTGCTACTGCTTTGCTCCAACCTCTTCATGACCGCCGCCTGGTATGGCCACCTGCGTTATCGGGCCGCGCCCTTGGTGGTGGTCATCTTGGTCAGTTGGCTCATTGCCCTGCCGGAGTACGCGTTTCAAGTCCCCGCCAATCGGCTCGGACACGCCAGCGGGCAGTTCACCGCGCCGCAACTCAAAATCTTGCAGGAGGTGATTTCCATCTCGATCTTTGTACTATTCAGCGCCTGGTGGCTGGGCGAAACGCCACGCTGGAACGAATGGGCGGCGCTGGCGCTCATCGTCGCTGCGGTCATCGTGATGCTCTACCCGCAGTTGCGGCACGGCGGCCCGACTCACCAGTAGTTTTGTCGCGTCGCAATGGCCGCGTGTCGTAACGCATTGCGGGATATCGGCGCCGGCTATCAGTCCTGCGAACCACCATGCGCCATCGCGCCACGACAAATTGGCCGCCGGCCGCAAACCTGCGGTGTTATTTGCCGTTCAACGCGGCGGTCTTCTCGGTCGACGGTTGACGACCGATCTGCTCCGCCACTTGAACCAATAGCTCCATCGCCTCGGGCGGAAACGCGTTCCGCTCGCGACTCCAAAAGCTCACCACCGCCGCTCGACCATCGATCGTCACTGGCACATGCGCGCTGGAACGCAGCGCCCGCGCCATGGTCGATAGGTCCGCCTGCGGCAACGACGCGCTTAGCTCATTGTGAACCACTGGCGCCTTGGCGCGAGCGTATTCGGCCAGCGCCAACTTCTCGCCAGTGATCTCCGCTTCTTGTCCGCCAACCTTCGAGCCAACTAATGGCGGCTGATTCACGGCCAAAAATCGCAGCGTGTCGCCATCGGTCACGCTGACATCCATCCGATCGACCTGCGGGACCAATCCCCCCAATAGCCGATAGAGAATGCCAAACGTTTTGTCCGAGTCCAGCGCTCGCGCCGCCACCTTGCCAATGCGCTTGCTTACTTTCAATTTGCCGCCAGCCGCCTCTTTCAAGAACCCGGCGGTGCGCGTCTTATCGGGCGCCATCGAATCAAAATCGAGATCGGCGCTCTTGGCGAACCAGCCGATCATCATCTCTTCCCACGTCTGGTCTCCCCAACGCACCGGCTTGGTGGGATCGGGATTTGCCAGGTTCTCCTCCGAGTTGTCGAAGTGCGCCAAGCACTCCAATCGCGATCCCGCCGGGGCCAGCACGGGCTCGGCCAACTGGTAGGTGATCTGCCAATTAAAGTCGTAACGCGGCACCTCCATCAGCGTCTTGCGCGTGCCGTCGGCATATACCAAATCGTACCGGAACGACTTGCCGCGCAAGTGCATGTGCGGCGTCAACGACAGAATCTCAGTGGCGCGATCGAACTTGTGCGTGCTTTCCACCGGATGGTTGTCCGCCCCCGCCGGAATCTGGAAGGCGAAGTTGATCGCCATATCCATTTCGATCTCCGCCCGCACATCCTTGGGATCGGCGAACTTCAGCCCCACGCAACTCCGATCCAGCGTCTCGCTGCCGTTGGGCGTGTAGTGCATCTGAAAAATCAACTTCGAACCCTTGGGTATGAAAAAGCACATTCCCTCGGGGTTCACAAACGGCGGCACTCCGGGCGCCGTGCCGCAGATCAACTTGGTGCTTCCCGAGCCAAGCCCTATGCCACCCTCACCACGCTGCCGAGCCCGATGCCGCTCTTCGCGCTGCTTCTCCAGTTCCTCGCCTCCCATGGCCTCTTCACCATCTGCCCCAGGCGGCTGCACGAACACGAAGATATGATGCACCACCGATCGACTGCCCGGCTTGCATTCCGACGCGCTCACCCACTTGTCCTCGGTGAAGCCTGGATCAACGGTAAAGTACTGGTACTCCACCACCCCTTCGGCCGGCACGGTGTATGGCTCGTCGTCCATGTACACCACCAGATCGGGCTCCGGCATCATCCACTCTTCGCTGTACTCACGCGGCGCCGGCAAGTCCGACGGGTCGCCTTCTGGGGCGCCGGCCGCCAACCACTGGTCGATCAGCGCCTTCTCTTCGTCGCTCATGTGCCGATCGTTTTTAAACTTGCCGTATTTGGGGCTGGCGTGCCACGGCGGCATGCGGCCATCGCGCACCACTTCGGCCATCATGTCGGCCCAGCCCACCACCTCGTCGTAGCTGGTCAGCGCAAAGGGCGCGATCTGGCCTTGGCGATGGCACTCCACGCAGCGGTTCTGCAATATTCGCGCAATCTGGTTCGAATACGTCACCGCGCTCTTCGCGTCCGGCTCTCGCATCCGGCCAATCAGGCAGCCGGTCGCCTCGCGATACGGCGCCGCCACTTCCTTGCCCGATAGCAATTCATCGAGCGCCATCGCTAGATCGCGATGCTCCAGCTTGGGCTTGGCGTAATTCGAACCAATCGTAAGACCATACTGATCGTCAATCCGTCCCTGATAGCGCACTGTGCCCGACTTGTCGAGCACAAACACCTCCGGCGTGCGCGTCGCGCCCACTAGGTCGGCCACCTTGTTGTTCATATCCTTCAGCACCGGAAACTCAATTCCGTGCGTGCGGGCGTACGCCGCAATCTCGGTGATCGAGTCTTGCCGGTTGGAATCGATGGCCAAAAACGCCGCGCCGCGCGACTCAAACTCCTTGGCCAATTCCGCCAATCGTGGGCCGTAGAGCTTGGCCAGCGGACATTCCGTTCCCACAAACGCGAGCACTACCGCCTGTTTGTCGCGATATTCCGCCAGCGAATGCTCTTTGCCGCGATAATCGTCGAGTTGGAAGCCATCGATCTTGCGCCCCAGCGAATTTTCGCCGGCCAGCGTCAAACAGCCCAATCCTAGTGCAGCCACAAACCCCAGTGCAGCCACGGTCGCCGCGCGTCTCATGGGGAAACCCTTTCCTGTAAACCACTTCCAATTGGCAATGTGATGGTTAAAGCGTGCGTTCCACCCCAAGGTAGCCCAGGTACGCGCGGCACAGCTCACGCGCCAATTCCGGACCACTCAACTCGTATTCGGTCAAACTCTTCGGCGCATACATCGCACTGATGTCGAGCATGTGCATGACCAACCTCAGCCCGAAATCAACGGCTAGCTCCGGATCGGGATGCGTCAGTTCGTGGCGCCGCGCCAGTAGCAATTGTCGCAAACGGTGCGAAAGGTGACGCTGCAATCGCCCCCCCGATTCCACATAGCTCGGGTCGCGCGTGCACTGCACGATAAAGGCGCTGATCAAACTGCGGCGTTCTTCGTAAATCCGCACCAAGAACGGAATGACCTCGCCCAATATCTCGCCAATGTTCTGCTCCTCCCACAATGCGGGATCGAGCGCCGCATCGGCGGTGGCGATGGCGTCTTCCACAAAGCGCTCGTGAAGACAGCGCAGCAGCGTGTGTTTGTCTTGAAAACGCGAATAGAACGCCCCCACCGAGCTTTTGGCGCGCGCCGCAATCTCCGCCACGCTTGCTTCGACAAAACCCTTCTCGGTCAAAACGGACTCAGCCGCATCGAGCAATCGCTCAAGCGTTTCCTGGCTCCGCGATTGGCGCGGAGGATGAACCCAGTGCAAATGCCCAGCCAGATGAGGCATGATTTCGGTGGTGCGCCGAGGAGAAAAGCAGAATTAGAATTCCGATTCTAGTTTTGCGTTGCTAATCATTAGCTGTCAATGCAATTTCCAACCAAATCCCTTTTGCCGAAAGACGATAGAAACATCCACTAATAGACCTGATCGCGAATCATGGCGCCTCGACCGCTCAAACCAGCGGCTATCTACAGGCCGCCCTCGCGGCCGGCGGCAGGCCGTTTGAATTCGGAGCGCCATTCCGAAAACTCCGAAAACGAGCGCCACCAGTGAACCACGCGGATATTGTCGCAACCAATTGTTGCACAACACCTTGGCATCTACTGGCCCTGTTGTGGATGTGGGTTTTCGGAGTCGGTTTTCGGAGTTCACCCCCCTGTTTTCGCGCTTTTCGTCCGACAACTCTAGCTCGTCGCGCGGGCCCGGCGAAATCGCTGTTCATAAGTGGCCGGCAATTGCCACGGCGCCAATTAGTCTTTGCATTTTGAGCCAACAATTTGGTAGCGTGCCTGTAGCAAGTAAAACCTAGGCAACTCGAATCAACGGCATGCTTCCACTCACGCACCGCCACGGCGTACCGCAATACACCCTCGCTCATTACGAACAAGATTTTGCCGATCGCCATTTGCTTCATGGAGTCATCGCCAAATGGGCGCGCGAAACTCCCGACGCGATCGCCATTGAGGAAGTCGACACCGGCCGCAGCTACACCTATCGCCAGTTTCATGAATCGGCCACTGCGGTGGCGCTGCGACTCTTGGCGCTTGGCTTTCGCCAGGGTGATTTTCTTGCCACGTCGCTTCCCCTATTGGCCGAGCATATCTTTCTGGAATACGCCTGCTTTCAAATCGGCGTCATCCATGCCCCACTCGATTTGCGACTCAAGGCGCCAGAGGTCATCCGCTCATTGGGCCTGATTCGCGCCAAAGGCTTCGCCTTTCTCGGCACGACGCCTGTCGCCGACTTCACCGAACTCGGCCGGGCAGTGCGACAGCATTGCGACTACGTGGAGCATTTCATTCAGTTCGCCCCCCCCGATCAGGCGATCGACGGAGCCATTGCCGCCCAAGAACTGTTTGCGCATGCCGAGAGCGATCTACGCAACGAGTCGCTGGTGGTGGAGCATCGACGCGTGAGCGCGGCGATCCAGCCAACCGACGGCGCCCAAGTGATCTACACCACTGGTTCGACCGGCCTGCCCAAACCGGCGCTCCAGTCGCACCGCAATATAACCAGCCAGAATCTCTGTCTGGCCGCTGGGTTCGACATGCTGCGCCCGTCCAAGATGCTGGTCAACCTGCCGCCGTCGCATGTCGGCTGCCAGGCCGAACAACTGATGACCACGTTCTTCGCCGGCGGAACCTGCGTCGTGTTGCACATTTTCGACGCCGAAAAGACCCTCCGCACCATTCAAGACTACAAAGTCGAGTGTTTCGGCCAGATACCTGCCATGTACGCCTTGGAGTGGCGATTGCCGAACTACCACCAGTTCGACCTATCGTCGCTCCGCTTTGCTCTGTACGGCGGTCAACAGGTGACACGCCAATTTCTGGAGCAGCTTTCTCAGATGGCCCCCAAATTCGGCACCGGCCTTGGCCTCACCGAGATGGCCGGTTTCGTCACCTACACTCCGCTCGACTGGCCCATCGACAAACTGGTTGCTGGCGTCGGCTTCGACATGCCGATCACGCCGCTGACCATTCGCCAACCAATGAATCCCGATGGAACTGCCGGTCCCGAACTGCCAGACGGCGAACCGGGCGAGATTTGCTTCTCCGGCCCGCAGGTCTTGGTCGGTTATGTGAACAACGACGAGGCGTATCGCCACACGGTTTCGACCGATGGCGTCTGTTACACCGGCGACTTGGGCTACAAGACCGATCAAGGATTGATGTTCTCGGGCCGCGCCAAGCTCGTCATCAAACCCAAGGGCTATCAGGTTCATCCGGCGCAAATCGAAAGTCATTTCGCTCTGCTTACCGACAAAGTCGCTTGCTGCGGCGCGGTTGGCGTCAGCCATGACGTCTTCAGCGAAGGCATCGTGCTGTTTGTTGAGCAAAAGCCCGACGCCAGTATTGAGCAGCGCGAGTTGCAATCGCACGCCCGCGAAATAGCAGCCTATATGCGGCCACTACACTACGTGCTGCTGGCTTCGGGCGAATTGCCCCTCAACCGCGTCGCCAAGACCGACTATGTGCGGCTGAAGGAATGGGCGGCCAGCGAAGTGGAGAAACTGCGTGCTGCCGGCGGTTGGGACCGCGATTGACGACTCGCGGCAACGACGTGCGGCGCCATGGTAAAACCTGATGTAGAGAATTAGACGCGCTTTCGATATAATGCGCCCGTCCCGCCCGCCTACCGAGCCCGCCACGGATCACGGCTGACGTCAGAGTGCAAAGAGTGGCCAACTGGGTACGAGTCGCGTCGGCAGCCGCCTGTCCTCCTGGCGCCTGCATTGAGGTCGTCGCCGCCGACCGCATCGTTGCCCTGTTTAACGTTGCTGGCGCCTTTTATGCGCTGGATGGAGTTTGCCCGCACCAAGGCGGCCCGCTGGGCAAGGGATCGCTGAACGGTTCCATCGTCACCTGCCCCTGGCATGGGTGGCAGTTTGATGTGCGCACCGGACGCCATCAATTAAACGCCGCGCTGTTGCAACCCGCTTTCTCAGCGCGCGTGGAAGATGGCATGATAATGGTCGATCTACCTGGCCCGGCGTCGGGGGACGCAACGGATGACCAAAACGGAGCCTGACATCCAATCCTCTTCGGAGCGGCCCACGCCGGAAATCCGGTACCGCCCGTTCCGCAACAGCGATCCGCCCCAACTGGCGGAAATCTGGCGGGCCCGCGCTCGCGAGCGCGGCGTGGTGCAGCCAATGTCCGCAGAACTATTCGAACAGTTGGTTCTCGCCAAGCCCTATTTTGACAACGAAGGCCTGATCGTCGCTCTGGATCAAGAGGTTCCCGTCGGCTTTGTGCATGCCGCCTTCGGCCCCACCGACGACTTGACCGGCATCTCGCGCGTGATGGGCGTCACCAGCATGCTCATGGTGCGGCCCGATTACCGCCGTCTCGGCATCGGCCATAATCTCCTCGCGCGCAGCGAGGAGTACCTGCGGCAGCACGGCGCCAAGGTGCTCTACGGCGGCGGAGTCTACCCACTCAATCCGTTCTATCTGGGACTCTACGGCGGCAGTGAACTGCCGGGCGTCCTCGAGTCCGACGCCGAGGCGCAGCGACTCTACCGTTCCAGCGGCTATCGCGAGATCGATCGCTGCGTCATTCTCCACCGTGACCTGGCCGACTTTCGTCAACCAATCAGCCGGCAGCAGATGCAAATTCGTCGTTCCACCACGGTGCAGGCAACCGCCGACCCGCAGTCAAGCACCTGGTGGGAAGCATGCACCTTCGGCGGCTTCGATCGTACGCGCTACGATCTAATCGACACCGCCAGTGGTGCCTCCTTGGCGCACGCCTCCACCTGGAATATGGATTTCCTCGCTGCCACCTGGGGCGTACGCGCTGTCGGACTCATTGATATTGCGGTCGACCAGCATCAAAGGCGGCAAGGCTACGCCACGTATTTGCTTAGCGAGATTTTCCGCCGCCTGCAGGCCGAAGGGGTGAGCGTGGTTGAGTCGCAGACCATGCTCCGCGAGAACAGCGCGGCGCTGGCTATGTACCAAAAGCTGGGCTTCCGCGAAATCGACCGCGGCATCATCTTCCGTAAGGAAGAGGCATAGCTCGCTCGAGGGGCGCGCTTGCTACAGCCGAATCCCCAATTCGCGCAGTGCTTCTTCAATTGCGGCCACTAATTCGCGCATGTCGTCCGGAAACACGTGTCCAATTGTGCCGATGCGGAATGTCTCGGCCTGACTCACTTTGCCGGGATAAATCACGAATCGCCGCCGCTTGAGCGCTTCATAAAATGTCTCGAAGCGAAACTGCGGATAGTCGGGAAAAATAAACGATGTGATGATCGGCGAGCGATGCTCCGCCGCCACCAGCGGCCGAAACCCCAACCGTTCCATCCCTTCGACGAGCACGCGATGGTTTTCCCGATATCTTCGTGCCCGCGCGGCAATGCCCCCTTCCGCGTCTAGCTCCGCAATGGCGGCGGCAAGCGCCCGCACCGTGTGCGTGGGCGACGTGTACCGCCATTTGCCATGCTTCGTCTCCATCTCGCGCCATTGATCAAATAGATCAAGCGACAGCGATCGAGCGCGGCCTTCCGTGGCTTCCAGTGCCCGGCGATCGGCCACGATTAGGCCGAAGCCCGGCACACCTTGCAGGCACTTATTGGCCGACGACACCAAGAATTGCGCATCGACCTCGTCGATTGTGAACTCGATCCCGGCAAACGAGCTCATCGCGTCCAGTAAGAATGTCTTTCCGTACCGCCGCGCCAATTGGCCTGCCTCGGCGGCTGGATTCAAGATCCCGGTCGTCGTCTCGCAATGCACCAGCGCCAAATGCGTGATTGCGCTGTCGGTCTTCAACTCCTGTTCGATTCGCGTCAAATCAGCCGGCGCTGCTTCGCTCTGCGTGATCTCGGTACAGGCGATTCGCAAGCATCGGGCGATGTCAGCGATTCGCTTGCCATAAGCGCCGTTGTTCACGACCAGCAGCTTGCCATCGGCCGGCAATGCCGAGCCGATTGTCGCCTCCACGGAGAACGTGCCGCTCCCTTGCATCAAAACCGCCGCATGCCGCGCATCCCCCCCCGCCAGACGTACCAGGTCGGCTCGTAACCGCGTCACAATGTCGTTGTATTCGTGATCCCAGGTGCAGTAGTCCCGCAGCATCACCTCCTTCACGCTTTTCGAGGTCGTCAACGGGCCTGGGGTCAGCAGAAGATAAGGGATGTCGGCGTCCATCGCGGCGGACCTGGGTGTGCGGATTTAGCGAGTTTGGCTGGCAGCAACCTACCAGCGCCCTGCGTGCCGCTTCAACCAGCCACCGGTAGCCAATTTGTCCAATTTGCAGCCCGACAAGACCGTGCCTAGTCTGGTACACTGCTGCTCGCCGGCAATTGCTATTCCCGCGAGGAACGCTCATGAGGATCGGAAAGAATCGCCGCGCCCAGATTAGCGCGGTGCTTGTCATGGCTACGATCACCGTCGCCACACAGCGCGGATACGCGCAACTTTCGATCGGCTCGACCACCGGCGTGCTGCCGCCGAGTATGCCAACCACGTCGCTGATTCTCGGCGACGATCTCAACAAGCTTCAAGCCGAGTGGCAGTCACCGGTCAATGCCACGCAGCAGTATTGGAAGTCCGACATCGTCGGACGGGCAAATCAAGCTGTAAGCGGCGCGGCGCCAGCCACGTTCGCCGCGGCGGCAACCAATTCCAGCATCGCGGAAGCCGCGGGTTTACGTTTTGCAATGACCGGCGCCACCGCCGACCTGAACAAGACTGTCACCGCGCTGCTGGTCGCCGCAATTCCAGCGCAAAACGGCAACGACTTCATTACTCATCCCGAAGTGCTCACGACTTACCTCACCGCTTACGACATGATCCGCGGCGCTTCACTGGTCGATCTGCCGCAAACCACGCGCACTGCAATTGAGTCGCGATTGACCACACTCACCAACAATCTCTCGTATGGCAACAACACCTATAGCAACGCGCGTAGCAAGATCGGCGCCACGAAGGCCTTGGCCGGAGTGGTCCTCCGCGATCAATCCATGCTCGACCAAGGGCTGACTGATCTACAAGGACACTTTAACTACAGCACTACGGATGACGGCTGGTTCGCCGATAGCCAGGGACATTATCTCAACTACACATTGCGTCATCTGGCGCTGTTCGCTCGCGCCTACGATCAAGGTTCCGGCGTAAATATCTATCCCAACCTGCAACCGCTCTTCGATTTATCGATTGGCATTCGAATGCCCGACGGCACCACGCCCAATGTCTCCAACGGGCTCAACCGACCGGTGGCGATGAACCTCTTTACGCAAACGCCAAATGCGGCCGATGCTGGTGAAGAGCTTTGGTATCACAACAGCTTGCCGCAGCCATATCCGTTCGACGCGGTGAACATTCTCAACAACAACGGAACCTATTCCAGCTTTTTCGCGCTCACCGATTTCACGACCGCCACACCGCAGGCGCCTACGGCATCGCCTACCTATTTTGCGCCGGGACAATCGCACATCTCGGTCTTTCGCGAGGACTGGGGGACCACCAGCGACTACTTGATGATCTCTCCCGGCGTCGATCCGCCGCCGCTTGTGCTCAATGCCCCCACGCTGCCCGAACCAATCTATATAAGCGCCTTTCACTCGCACAACGACACGATGGAGCTACTGCTCGCCGCGAAGGGAAAATACCTGCTCGTGGCGCCGGGATACCAACGTTCCGACCTGTCAAACTCGCCGCCCGGCCTCGCCACGCAAGACCCCACTTGGCACAACGTGGTGCTGATCGATGGCGGGGTCGGCCCGCAATCGCAAGGCATGCGCATGCGACCGGAAGAATTCACCTCCAGCAATCGCCTCGACTCCACGGAACTTGGCGGCTTTCACGGCGTCAGCGACTTTAGTTCCACCAGCGCCAACTATGCCTCGACCGACGTGACACGAAGCATGGCGTTTCCGGGTGAGGACTATTTTGTCGTCGTCGATAGAATGCAAGGCGACAGTTCGCACGCTTACGGTTTCAACTTGGTGGGTCGCGGCACGCGCACCGTGCTCGGCAACCAGCCCAATGCCATCGATGTGAAGTGGGAGCACGACGGCGCTCAGGTCATCGAGCATTTGATCGGCACGCAAGCCATGTCGCTGACTACCGGCGACTTGTGGATGCACGACACGTTCAACGACTTCGAACCAACCAAACGCATGACGGCGACTATGTCTGCCGAGGACGGCATGTTCTTGTCGGTGCTCGAAACCGGTACTGCGGGCGCCGCCGCGCAACTCTCGATCACCACGCTGGCCAACACCCCCGACCTGCTCGCTGTTGGCATCGACAACTTCGCTGCCGGGTGGCACGACACCATTGTTTCTCAATTGGTGGCTGCGCCCCATACAACGGCTGGCATCTCGACCGATGCTTGGTACGCGTACATCCGCCAGTCGGGTGGAGAACTCACCCGCGCCATGCTTTCCGATGGAACTGGCTTGGATGTCGACGGCCAGCAAGTGGTCTCGTTGGACCACGCGGCGACCTTCTCGCTGCTGTTCGATGGAATGCACGTGCTCGGAACCATCTCGGCCGATGGGTTCACGCCGGGTACGGAACTGGCGTTCGCTAATCGCGGCGCGATCGCCACCGCGACATTGAACGGCGCCGCGATCTCATTCAGCAATCAGCCTGGCAGCGCCAGCGTGCAACTGAGCGGTCCTGGAGCGCTAGACATCACCTTCGTGTCGGTGCCTGAACCGGCCAGCGCGGTATTGGTCGGCATCGCGGCCCTGATACTTGCCAGTTGCCGCCGAACTAAATCAGGCGTCGCGCGAGGCTAAACCAGTCGTCCAAATCTTGCCAAGCAAGGTCGACTGCTTCGACAGTTTGGTATGAACCGAAGCTGGTTCCCGCCAGTCGCGCGGCCGGCGCCAATTCGGCGATTGGGGTTTCGTCGATCTTTGCTTCCGTTGCTTTCACCAGGGCTAGCGGCGCGATCGACGCTGGCTTCGCAACATCTTGCATCATCGAACCGCTCAGGCTCGCGGCTTGCATGCCCGCCGGTAGCATCAGTGATGTTGCCGGCGAATCATCCCCCGCCTCGGATCCGGTGGGCAAAGGGAATCCGCTGTCGAATGGCCAAGGATGCAGCGGCAAATCGGTCGACACCACAATCTGCGTCGTGAAGCGATAGGGGAATCGCAATGGACTAGGGAATGTCAGTTCGACAAAGTACGCTGTGGCTCCCGTCGCTGGCGTGGGGACATTCGCATAGTACACGCCAGGTTCGCTCTCAAACAACGTGTTGCTTGACCAAGGCAGGCCGGTGTACGCGTTGCGGAAATCCCTCTCAAATTGATTGGTCGCTTGCCACATGGTGACCGTAAGCGGTGTATCCTCGGTCTCCACGCGCAGCGTGCCGTCGTCGAGCACGCTCCATGAGAACTTCGGCAGTTGTCGATTGTTGAGAATCGCTTCGTAAAACGTCGTGAGCGCTGCTGCGGTTTTCGAATTCAACCCAGCACTTATGTCCAATCCGTGGCCCGTGTTGGGCAAATACAACAAATAATTGTTGTCGCCCGGCAGATCGTCGAAGTAGTACTGCGACGAATCGGAGACAAAAAACTCATCCCCCGCTGAATTGACGATCAACTTGGGGATGTCGAAGCGGCCGTTGTTCAAGTAACTATACGGATCGACGACCTTCCCCAACATTTGGCCCTGCGGAGTCAAGATGCGATCGAAGATATGTGAGTCATTGTAGTCGGCAATGGCCTGCGAAAAGAAGTTGTAAACCCCATAGTGATGCTCCATCTGCGCGCCCAGGTTCAGCGCGTCGAACACCATCGGCATGATACCCCGCACGCGATCATCTACCGCAGCCGTCAGCCAGGTGGTCCAACCGCGTTTGGAGGCGCCTGTCACCACGAAATCATCGACTTCAAGATTGCGGCCCGCCACCGTCGGCAAGAACTCCTGAGCCGCGTCCATGGCTTTCACGGCCGATTTCACCATCGGCAAAAGCAATGGCCAATCCGAGTTGGGATCGGGATTATTCAGGAACTTGTCGAACGTGTATGCGATGATCGCGTCTTCTTCACGTTCCGTCGTCGGATCGTCGGCAAACCAAACGGGCTCGCGCGGAATCATCGGAACATGCACCGCGATGCTATTGGTCGCAACCGCCGCCTGCACAATGGCGCGCACGTCCGAATCGTTAAAGTTCGCCACGGTCGGAGGCGACTTGTCCTTGTCACCGCCATCAATCAACAAGAGCGCCGTGCTCTTGGTGACCTGCGACGGCACAATCACGCTCACCCAATGCTGCCACAGCGTCTCATCGGCTGTGAAATCCGCCGCGTTGCGCCATTTCTGGCTCTTTAGATCCAGCACATAGATCGTGGCGCCCGGCACGTTGAATTCGCTCTGCTTGGTCCAGCCATAGGCGCCGTCGTCTGCGGCCACATAGTTTTTCAAGGTGTCAACCATGGTCTGGTCGACCAAAACTTTTTGCTCCGCGCTGGTACCCTCGTTGCCTGCTAAATCAGCCACCCGCGCGCGCATGGCCACCACATATCCCGCCGAATGCGCCGATGGCAGCGCAGTGGCCAGCCCAATTTCTTGCAATCCATTGTTCAAATGCGCTTGCGTATGGTTTCGTTCTCCCGCGTCGTCATAATCGCCGTCGTTATTCAAGTCGACATCGATCGCAAACGGCGCGTTGGCCGCGCTACCGGCATCCGTGACTAACGTCACGCGCACATGCGGCGTCAGGTCGGGCGTATAAGGCTGAGTGACAAGCTCCACTTGAGGCGCAACCGTCGACACGCGGAACTGCAGAGGCGTCCCCTGCCCTCCCACATTACCCGCCGCGTCAATGATCGAAGCGTAGATCTCATGATCACCATCGGACAGAGCCGGAATCGGGATCGGCGTCCCGCCAGATCCTTGAGCGACCTGAACGCCATTGACAAACAACGTGACCACTGCCGCCGGGGCGCCCGCCACGATGAACGATGGCGTCGTCAACTTAGTGATGTTGTCGCTGTCGCTGGCGCCAGTGTCGCTCTCGGCAACCATATCAGGCGCCTCCGGCGACTCGCCAACGCGATCCAGTGTGAATTCCACTCGCCTTGTTGTCGCATAGGCAAGTTCATCCCGCGCCACTATCGTCAGCGCATGCTCACCATCTTCCAGCGCGCCCCCTGCAAGCTGATTCAACTGAGCAAGGCTGATGGTGAACCGCCCCTGGCTATCCAGACTCCCTTTGAGATCGAGCTTTTCCGGTAAGTCGTTGAGTTGGGCTTGCAAACTCACCAGTGCGGACAATCCCGACGACACGGTCACCTGCCCGCCCATGCTAGGATCGGACGTGATGCCATCGTCGTTTGTCGCCCCGAATGGCGCAGTGTCGTTTGTCAGCCCCCCCGCGATTTGCGCGCCACCACGTCCGGCATTCAAGCGATTGATAATTTGCAATACATCAATCGCGGTTAGCGATCCGTCGCCCGACGTGTCGTAGTAATAAGGCGGCGATTGACCAGCTTGGATCGTCGGCAATTGCCCTGGACCGCGACTCTTGTCATTGATGCGATTGATCGCCACGAGCGCGTCAATCGGCGTGATGAAGCCGTCGTTGTTCACATCCAAGGCGCGCGTTGGATTGGTCCAAGGGCTCGCCGACATCAAACGACGATCCTCGAGTGGTTCCATTACAATCGTGCGCGTTCGCGCCGCGCGCAAATGCCGCGGCGCTGGCTGTAGATACCTGTCCATCATGTTCCGTATTGCAGTGTGGGCGGAACTGCCTAAAGGCAGCGCATCTTGCCAACAAACTGGCTTGGCGTGGTCGCCTTATCCTACTTAGACCGTGCGCGTGCGGCAACGATTTTGACCAATTGCCTCCGACGCCTAATGCCACCGTTGACTGCGGTCCACGAACCACAGTTGGTGCAGTCTGCTTGACGTTAAGGCATGAATGGCGGAATCGGAGCCGTCTTGCGGCCCTCGATCATATCGAGCAGATAGCTCGCAACAGCGGTGGTGTACAGCTCCAGCAATTTGCGACCTGTCTCGGCAGTTGCCTGCGCCGGTGAAGAGTCAGGCTGGTCCGCCATCACTTCAGTTCGAACATTCTCGGCAAAAGCCGCCAACGCGAAGGCCGTTTCAAACTCCTGCGCGTGCCCCGGCACCGCGCTGGTCTTCATCACGTCGCGCGCATGCTGGCGATCGACCATGTCCCAGTACGAAAGAAAGTGCAAACTAATCTCGTTGATTTGCAAGAACTGATCCCATACTCCTTCGCACGGACGCACATTGCCGCCATGCCCATTGAGCACCAGGATGTTGCGAAACCCGGCGCGCGTCATGCTCTCGATCATATCGGAAAGCACGGCCAAAAAGCTGCCAGGGCGCAGCGACAGCGTTCCTGGATGCTTCATATGATGCTCGCTGATACCGGCCATGAGCCCCTGCGCCACGACGACTCGCGGGGCCAATCGCCTCGCCGCGCCCAAGGCAATTTCGTTAACGCTCCGCCAGTCGTGCTCCATCGCCAGGTGTTCGAGGTGTTGCTCGATGGCAGCCACCGGAATCACGCACGCTTGCAGTTCGCCAGCGCGCATGCGTTCTCGAAATTCGCGCCGCGTCAATTTGCCCAGCAACACTTCGGTCATTCCAATCTCTCTTTGTGTACATCGGCCTATTCGATGGCGCTTTCCGCGCGCAACGCTCGCAGAGTAAGGCGAAACGCCTCACTGGTTCGTTCCAAATCGGCGTCTGAATGCACCGCACTGGTTGGGCCGCCTGGCCAAGAAAAGATTTCCACACCGTGCGTCATCATCCCGATGCGCAGTTTGGCCAATAGTCCGGTTGCGGCCGGCGCCTTGAGAACTCGGAAGTCATGCAGACCGGCCTCAATCTCCGCGACGGTGATCGACCGTCGCTCGGGGTTGGTAAAAATATGAAAACCAGAGAAAGTGCCATACACCACCCAGCCCACGCCTTCCTCTGCGACCACGCGCTGCAACTCCGCGCGCAGCCTTGCCGCATAATCATTTGCTCGCTGACAGGCATCCGTCGATCGAATCAGTTCCAGCGTGGCGATGCCGGCCGCCGCCGATAGCGGATTCGCATTGAAGGTGCCGTGGTGCGGTATCTTTGGCTTCGCGCCGAACGATAATTGATCCAGTAACTCTTGTTTGCCCGCCACGGCCCCACCCGGCAGGCCGCCCGCCAAGATCTTGGCGAGCGTGGTCAAATCGGGCGTGACTCCGAAGTGGGCCTGCGCGCCGCCGGGCGAGCATCGGAATCCGGAGATCACCTCGTCGAAGATGAGCACCACTCCGCGCGCGGTGCAGGCCTTGCGCAGCGCGGCCAAGAAATCCGGTGTGGTCGGCACTTGTCCCCAACTGGCGCCGGTCGGCTCGATGATCACCGCCGCCACGTCGCCGTGAGAGTCCAGCAGCCGTTCCGTTTCGGCAAGGTCGCCAGCGGGCGCCAGCACAACTTGCCGCGCCACTTCGTCCAGCACCCCTGGCGTCGGTTGTCCTTCGAAATTCGAGCTATACCCAAATGCCACATGATCGTGCCAGCCATGAAAATGCCCCAAGAATCGCATAATTTTCGATCGGCCGGTTGCGGCGCGGGCGATGCGCAGCGCGAGCAGCGTGGCTTCCGTTCCAGAACTGGTAAACCGCACGCGCTCCGCCGACGGCACAAGCTGTTGAACTAGCGCGCCCCAGCGCAATTCCAGTTCATGGCTGGCGCCAAAGTGCGTGCCGCGCTCGAGTTGTTTACGCACCGCCTCAACTACGGGCGGATAATTGTGTCCCAATAGCAGCGCGCCATGTCCTCCCGTGTAGTCCACATACTCGTTGCCGTCCACGTCCCATTTGTGGGCGCCGGCCGCGCGCTCCACATAGATCGGATACGGTTCCAAATAGCGACTATCGTGCGTCACGCCGCCAGGAAAGACGCCGCGGGCCGTACTCGCCAGCCGCGCAGACGTCGGCGTCATCGCCTTGAAGCGAGACACAATTTCTTCCACTGCGGAGCAGTTGGCGGCTCCCATAGAAAAGTTTTCCTTGCCTGTCTAATGTGCGGCGTCCGGCCTTGAGGCTGTTCCCGATAGCGTGACCGTATCTCGCATCCGATAGATTTGATACATCTCTGGTCGCACATGAGCAACCACATACGGCAACGGAACGCCGCGCGCGCCGTTGTAAAAGCTGACGCCCATATCGTGCCGCAGAGTTGTGGTGGTGCTTGCCACTGGAACATTCAATCGAGCGACTTCGTCCCAGACGTTGGTCGGCAAATCAAAAATATTCGTGTTCTGTCGAGGCACGATCACAAGGTCATCGGGATGCAACGTGTCTTTGGAGAAATCGATTGGGCGGCCGCCGAGTTGCTGAAGATAATACTGAAATCCCCAATGTCCTTCGAACCACAACGGGTCCGATAGCGCGGAGTAGCGGGCATACAATTCTTCAGCGGCGTTGCGCCCGGCTTGCGCATGGCGATAGTCACCCCAGGCAATGAACAACGAAAACAATAGCGCTGGCACGGCGCACCAGGCTAGCGGCGTCCGATCGCGCGCCAGCCATGGCCAGCAGCGTGATTCCAACTGGCGCGCCAGCAAAATGCCAATTGCCGGCGCGGCAGGCAACAACGAGCGGCCGTTGATGGTCCAATTAAAGTCGGCCGTGAATGTAAGCGTGCCGAGAATCCACAAGCACAACAAGATTGAATTCGCATCGCGGCGCCGCACGAGTTCGTTGATCAACAGCAACGTCACCAGCATACTAGCTGCGACGAACACTCCGGCGTGCAATGGAAAATACACCAAGCGCCCGCTTGCCATGTCGATCGGAAAGCCAAACATCCGCTCGCTCAGGCCACTGCCATAAACGCCCTCCGATAACCACAGCGCGCCTGTCATGCAGGAGCCAGCCAGCACTACCACCGCGATCTGCCAGACGGGAAACACGATCGGCAGGTAACACAGTAGCGTGGCATAGCAGCCTCCCAAAAACAGGACAAAGACTGCAAACTGCCTCCAAGGCCGATCGGCCAAAGCAGCGCGCGTCTTGCTGGCGTAGTCCTGTGCCTCGAAAAACATCCCAGCGCCGTAAAGGCGCCGCGTGTACAACTCGTAGGCGACGATCATCGCCACCGGTACCGCCAACGCCAACAGCCAAACCCCAGGCCTTCGCCTGACGGCCAACGTATAGACGAGCAACAGTGGAATCAGGCACACACCAAAATATTTTGTGAGCGCGGCCAGCCCCATCAATATGGCGGCGGCCAGCAATAGCCAGTTCTGTTGACGCTCCAATCCGGCCAACCAGGCAACAATCGCCCAGCACCACAGCGCCAGCATCATTGTGTCGCACATCACACTGGTCGCCGACACCACCAGCACTGGCGTCAAGAGCATGGCTAGCGCTGCCACCAGCCGGAATTGGCACATCCGTCTTGCGATGAAATAGGCGCCAAACACCAAACCAACATTTGGCAGCAGGAACGCCATGTGCAAGGCGGACTCGCTCTTGCCGAACAAGGTGATCGCCGCGGCAATGTAATATGCAGCGAGTGGCGGGTTCTTGGTCAACACGTGCATCGGCGTTTCGTGACCGTACCAATTGACGTGAAAACCGAAGAAGTCAGTCGGCTCGCGTCGGATCTGCTCGGCCGTCCAGAGGAACAAGGGATCGTCGATCGAAAACGCCTTGCCCAAGAATGGCGCAAAACAGCATAGCGCGACAAACAGCAGGATGCGCAAGTCGGTAGACAGTGTGCTGGATGTGACCTTGAGATCAGCCGTCGCGCTCGACGCGTGAAGCACGTTGTTTCCTTTGAATAACAATGGCGCCCACACTGGGCCACCACAATTCAAGATCGCGACCGACTTGCCGTTGCGAAACACTGCGGATCGGCGCCACAATATAACTCGCCGGCCTCGCCTTACGATGTGCCCCGTTGTGTTTCGTAGGAATTGGCTATGTCCGCCATCGACGTCGCTCCGATCGACACTCGCTCTTCCAATCGATCTGCGTACGAATCGGCGTATCGCCTTGTGGCCTATCTGGCGCTATTGTCCGTTTTTGGCTCGTTGCTGTATGGATTTCGTTATGACCCGAATGCCAGCGGTTGGAACTACGTCGTCAACCTGGGGTTGTACCTGTTTTTTGCCGTGCCGCATTTGTTGATGACTCGCGCTTGGTTTAAGGCAGCCGTTTGGGGAAGCCCGGCGGGCAAACCCAGCGAGCGCCGTTTCTACATCCTTTCAACGATAGTTACCTGGGGAGCAATTCTCATCTTGCAGCGCCCATTGCCGGGCTTCGCGCTGGACATGCCTGAGCCGATTCGCTTCCTGGGTTATCTGGGGTTCTTGCTATCGCTGTTGCTATTCTTCGAGGGCTTCACTTTCGCCGCGCTCGATTCCATGATCGGCGCGTCGGGGTCTGCCATCACGCTTTCTCATGGGCCAGAAACACCGCTGTTCACCGAAGGGCAATACGGCGCCGTTCGCCATCCCATGTATCGCGCCGCTCTGCTTGCGGGAGCCTGCGCGCTAGTCATCCATCCCAACGCGGCGGAGTTTTTTTGGGCCACGCTCATTGGTGTGACCTTTATTGCCTTTATTCCAGTTGAGGAAGCTCAACTCCTGGCCGCACGCGGCGATGACTATCGCCAATACATGGCCCGTACGCCGTACCGCCTCATACGAGGCGTTTGGTAACAACTACGGCTTGCGCGGAAATTCGCATAGCGGCACACTGCCGGTGGGCTCCGCGATAACTTCCGCCAACGTCGTCGACTGAAACGCCTTCTCCACCATGGCTATTGCGTTGTCGACCCGACGGTGCAAAGGGCACAAGTTCACCCCGTGTGATTCGAGTCCCAACGGACAGCTTTGAATCCGTGGAATCGGGTCCACCGCGTTCACGACCTCAAGGATCGATATTTGGTTCGGCGCGCGCATCAGACTGACGCCGCCGCCAATTCCGCGCTGCGAATGTACAAGACCCGCGCGATTGAGGCTCTGAATCACCTTCGCCAGGTATGCCGCAGGCACCTTGGTGACTTCCGCAATCTGCTGCGTAGTGCGCGCCGCGGGCGCTTCACTTGCCAGACAGACCATAGCACGCAACGCATACTCAACCGTTTGGGAAAACATAAACGGCGCGGCTCCACAGGTATTGTTTGTGAATAGACTATGGCGCCGACGCAGCCGCCGCAAGAATTCCCGCGCCGAGACGCTTCGACTCAGCGCAACGACGACAAATACTCCACCAAGTCACGAATTTCGGATGGAGTCAGCAAATTGGCCGCGTGCTCCGGCATGGCCGACGCGCCGCGGCCACGCTCTTCGATACTCTGTTTGGCAATCGCCAACGGCTGACCGTCCGCAGTGACAATGTTCACCTGCGCATCGTCTTCCGACTTGAGCACGCCCGTCACCACTTGCCCGTCGTCGAGCGCCAGCACTACCGTCTCAAACCCTTTCGCGATCTTTTGATTCGGCGCCACAATCGACTCCAGCAGATATTCGCGAGTCTGGTCCTTCGCGATCTTCGCTAAGGCGGGCCCCACATCGCCTCCGCGCGTGCCGATCTTGTGACACCGCACGCACGCGGCCGCCGCTTTTTCGAAAAACACATCCCGGCCGCGCTCTCGACTCCCCCCTTCCAAACAGTTGCGGAACGCAGCGATCGGATCGTCAGCGTTGTGCGCGCCTCGCAGCCGCTCCAGCCGATCACGAATCCGCTCATCCCCCTGCTTGCGCTCGGCTGCCATGCACAGATCGAGCCGAACAGTCGCCGGCAACGATCCTGCAAGCAGTCGATCGAGCGAAGCCACCAAGATATCGTTTGCCTGTTGGGCTTCGATTTCTCCAAGCGCTACGTACGCCCCTTGCTGTTCTTCGAGCGAGTCACCGGCCAGAGCTTTCTCGATCCAGGGAATGGCTTCCGCCGGTTTCAGTCGAGCCAGCCATCGCTGCGCGACGGTTCGAATCGCTCCTTCGCGATCTTCTAACGCCAGTCGGATGGTCGCCTCGAAGTTTGCTTCACCGATTTGCCCCAATGCCTCGAGCGCGGCGACGCGCGCCGTGGTCGAGCGATTGCCATCGATGACGATCGCAGACAGTGGCGCCGCAGCCTCTTTGAGCCGCAGAGCGCCCGCCGCCTCGGCCAGCGCCGCTGCAAGATTGTCGGACAATCCGTCGTTCAGCGCTGCTAATTGTGATCCCAAAGCCACCCGCGCGTCCTCGGCAGGCCGATTGGGCAAGGGGCGCCAAAGCCCCATCACGCGATCCTTGCCGTTCGGAAGCTCCCAGTCGCGCAACATCGACAGCGCTTCGGCGCGCGTCGCCTCCGACCGATTCGCGCTTGCCGCCCAGCGCGCTAGTTGGCGAGCGTCTTCGGCGCTGCCGCCACGATAAAGCGCGTTCAATATTCGCAGCGGCACATGTTCTGGAAGCTCGTCGCGTAGCGCCAACTTGGCCAACTCGGGACGGGCGGCCTCGATTGGCACATCATTGATGGCGCGCGCGGCCTCGAGGACCAGCGTCGCATCGGCATCGTCTAGAAAGCGGGCGATGTCAGGACTCTCCCAACGCCTTAGCGCCAAGAGCACGCCCATTCGGACCGCCGCAGACTCGTCGTCCGCCCAGGCCAGTGTCGCCGGCACATCATGGGTCCACGTAAGCGCCATTACGGCGGCATGTCGCAGCAGTGGATCCTGATTGTTATTGTCGCGCAACAGTTCGACCAAGTGAGGAGCCGATGAGGCGCGTGCCAACTTGCCCAGGCTGAGCGCGGCAAAAAAACGCACTCGCGACTGGTCGTCTTTCAGGAGCGCGACCAGCGTCTCGTAAGCGCCTTGCAACCGAGCCTCGCCGGCTACTTTCGCCGCTTGCGCTCGGATCTCGGCGTCGGCGTCGGCGAGCAAGGGCGCCAAGTCGACTTTCGGCGCATCCGCGCGGGACAAGAGCTGTCCAAGTCCCCAAATCGCGTGAACGCGCGCAATTCGATCCTTGTCAGCAGTCGCCACATCGACGAGGCGATCGGCGACTTCGATTCCACGTTCAACCAGCGCGAATTGCGCCTCTTGGCGAATTCGCATATCAGGATGACCAAGCAACATCACCAGGGATTCCATCCCACGATCGGTCATCCCCTCGTCGAGCAGTCGGCGCACTTCGGCAGCCTGAGGATCCGTTTGCCTCGACTCGCTCACGACGCGGAAGATACGTCCCTTGCCAGTTTTTTCCCATCCTTCGACCCAATCGCTCACATATAGCGCGCCATCGACGCCAAAATCGACATCGGTCGCCAACACCGACCAGGCAAATTGCTTGGCGTCGACCAGTTCGAAGGACGCTCCTTGGGGCGTCAATCGGAAACTGCGCACGCCGCTGAATGAAGGCGTACCGCGAAAATCGGCCAAGAAAAAGTGGCCGTTGTAATCCGCGCTAAGCCCGGTCCCAGGGTAATAGGTCAGCCCGGATGGCCCATCGCCAAGGTTTGCGATCGGCGGCACCAGATACGGCGCTGCGCGGGCGCCTTCCGGCGTCCAGAGTTTTTCAGCGTTCCAAGGGCCGCGCGACGTGGGACGTGTGATGTACTGATAGCCAATGCGCCAGCCGCTGTCCCCTCCTTCGACGACATGCACCCAACGGGCTTTGTCGCCGCCATCAGAGTTGTTGTCACCCGTAAACAGGTTTCCCCATTCGTCGAACGCCAATTCTTGCGGGTTGCGCAATCCCGTGGCAAACACTTCAAGTTGGGAACCATCGGGTTGGCAGCGCAGCACCGCGCCGGTATCGGGATAGGCCAAGGTCTTGCCTTCGGCCTCGACATGGAAACCGCGGTCCCCGATGCTGAAGTACAACTTGCCATCCGGGCCAAGCTTCAATCCGTGCAGATCGTGCCCTAGAAACGCGACATGCACGCCAAACCCGGTGTGCAGGGGGGTTCGCACGTCGGCCCGTCCGTCGCCATCTTGATCGGCCAAATTCCACAACGTTGGCAGGCAAGTGAACCATACCTGCCCACGGCGGGCCAACAGACCGGCGGCGATGCCATCGGCCGCGTCGTTGAAGCCGTCGGCAAACACCGTCGCTGAGTCGGCCCGGCCGTCGCCGTCGCGATCTTCGATCAGCCGCACGCGCTCGTGCTCAACCTGATAACTCGCGAACCCATCTCCCAGATACTTCTTATACATCGCCACCCGGTCGGCGACTGAGCGCGAGGCCAAGTCGTCGTCGAGCCAGTTCATGTGGTAGCGATTGTCGGTGACGCCTGCATGGTGCCGAAAAGTCTCGGCCACGTAAAACCGCCCATGCTCATCCACACAAAACGCGACCGGATTGGCCAGCATCGGCTCCGCGGCGAACAGTTCGACCCGGAAACCTTTCGGCACGCGAATGCCGCTCAAGGCACGTTCCGCTTCGCCAGAGGCCTCTAGCACTCGAGGAGAATAGCGGGGCGCCGAGTCGGCGGGGTCGGCGGCGAGTCGCGCCTGCCATCCAGTCATCAGAAAAGCGACGAACGCAATTCCGCGCCAACGCGCGCGGAGCAAGGCGCCAAACATTCCAACTAAGCCTCTAGAAATCCGCTGAATCAGATAGGAGCCGTTCGCCACAGATCGGCGCGCGGGCGCCCACCCCTACGGCGAGCTTTAACTTAGTTGCCCGCCTGGAGCCCGGCAAGCAGCGGAATTGTGCAAAGTTGCGAGAATCGTTATGGCAGGACCGAAAACCATTGCGGCCACCAAGCTTCGGTTCGCAGATGGGCGAGGGTCTGGCAAATCAGCGGAATCCAGATGTATTGCAGGGCGCGCTTAGCTTCGATGCGCAGGCAGCGCGCATCGACTGGAATGATCTCGGGTCCGTGATACGCGGACCAGCGTGGCAGCAAGCGAGGCGTCCGGGCGCAATACTCATCGAACGCGGCGCCCAACCGCGAGCGCAGCCGGCGTTCTTCAGACCCAATGGTCACTGAACCAAAGACGATCGAGGCGATTAACAGTCCGGCGGCAAAGGTCAGACTTTGCATGAAGAATGCGATCGAAAGAGTAAGCAGCAGATTCCCCAGATAGAGGGGATTGCGACAAACGGAGTACGGGCCTTCGGTGACGAGCGACTTGCCTTTGTGGCCACCAATATAGAGAGTCGCCCAAAGTCGGAATCCCGCCCCTGCCAGAAAGACGATCCAACCAGCGCTTTCGAACAAGAACCGGGCCAGATGGCTGCCGGCAAACACCGGACTTGATAGCAATCCGGCGGCGCCGAATGGAATCAAAATCAAAATCGTCACCAGCCCGCGCGCTCGTTCGAGCCAACTGCGGGTGTAGTGCAACGACGGACTGATGAGAACTTGCGATGTGGCCATAGCTTCCATGCGGCTAGTGATTTCGCGTGGCGTCATGCCGGCGCGATGATAGCGGCCCAATGGCCGACTGGCGGGCGAACGTTACTTGCGGATCGCCGGATGGTCAATCTCAACTTCGACTTCTGTCAAATTGCCATCTTCGGCAAACGGGCGGTTTTTAGCCATTGAGGGCTTCGGCGGCGGTAAGAATCGTATTGGCGATGTCGATTAACTTTTGGTTTTTACTGCTAGCAATCTTCTGCAATCGCCGAAATGCCTCCTGCTCGTCGATGTTGAGGTGTTTCATCATGATGCCTTTGGCGCGCTCGATGATCTTGCGATCAGCCAAGGCCTTTTTGAGATCGGCCGTCTCCTCGCGAAGGGTTTGAAACTCTTGAAACCGCCGCGAGGCCAAAGCGATTGCAGGCTCCAGTTCCGCAATCTTGATCGGCTTCACCAGATACGCCAGCACATGGCTGTTTTGCGCGCGCTCAATGAATTCCGGATCGGTGTAGCCGGTAACAAGAATCACCGGGGTGGGAATCTGCTCGTACACCGCTTCCACCGCTTCCAGGCCGTCCATGTCCGGCATCTGAATGTCGGCGATGATCAGGTCGGGACGGCAGGTTCGGCAAGTTTCCAAGAGTTGTCGACCGTTCTCGGCTTGTGTGACGACCTGGTGACCAAGTTGGTCGAGCATCCGCCCCATGACGTCGCGAACGGTGGGGTCGTCATCGGCCAGCGCGATCCGCAACTTGTGATTGGTCTTTTCGAGTGACGCCTTGCCATTCGAGGTCGCCATGGAACTACTTTCCCCAATTTGCCACTTGGCCAAGCTCGCGCGGCCAAGCAGGTTGCGATCAGCCGTTCGTCGCTGTCGCCGGAATCAACGGCATTTATTGTACCGCACTCGTATAGAACTCCAACAAGTGCGTCGATGCGGGAAACTCATTTGGCAAGAGGACGAGACGGGGGACTGTCTGCCCTGCTCCAATTGTTGGAACAACTTCTCGGCATGGCTGAGGTACCGCCTGGGACATTTTGACGATAGTGGCGACCAGCCAGGCGCTTCTGCTACGCTGCCGCTGGCTCATCGCCTGTGAAGAACCACGCCCCCAACGATACGTCCCACAAGAGGCGCGCGTGAATAACATCTATTGGTCTGGTGTCGCGGCCGTCGCCGCCATGTACATGGCCTTTCTGGTGATTGGCTGGATCGCGGCGCGCAAGACCAAATCGGGCACAGCCGCCGATCTGCTGTTGGCGGGCCGAGCGATGCCGCTGTGGATCGCCACCCTGACGATGACCGCCACTTGGGTCGATGGTGGCTACCTGTTGGGGACCGCCGAGGGCGCGCTCACCGGGCTGGCGCGTGGCCTGCAAGGGGGACTCTGTTTTGGCATCAGCCTGATCTTAGGAGGCTTATTCTTCGCCAAACGCATGCGGCAACTCGAATACACCACGCTGGTCGACCCATTCGACGCGCGCTACGGTCGGCAATGGGCCGCTGTGCTATTGCTGCCCGCGCTTTTTGGCGAGGTGATCTGGAGCGCGGAACTGCTGGTGGCGATCGGCTCGACGTTTGGCGTGATCTTAGATTTTGACCTGACAACATCGATTCTGATATCCGCCGCAGTAGTCACAGCGTACACCTTGATCGGCGGCATGTGGTCGGTGGCTTATACCGACGTGGTGCAACTAGCGCTGGTGCCGCTGGGTCTGTTGGCCGCGATGCCGTTCGCGCTGTCGCACGTGGGCGGACTGAGCGAATTGTTCGCCAGCTATTCGAGCCAGAAGCTGGAAGCCGCGCGATTGCTCCCTCCGGTGCGGCCGTCGCAACAGTTCTGGACGGGCCCGGCGATCATTCAATGGTGGGAGGTGTCGCTGATGCTGGTTATGGGGGGCATCCCTTGGAACTGCTATTTTCAGCGCGTTCTCTCTTGCCAAACTCCATCCAAGGCGCGCTGGCATTCGATCATCGCCGGCGCGTTGACGATTGTGCTCACGGCGCCGCCGTTGATCCTTGGCATGACAGCGGCCGTTTACGCCTGGCCGACTGCCCAGGCCGAAACGCTGGCGCGCGAGCCTTCGATGGCTTTGCCGCTGCTACTGCGCGACCTGGTGCCTTATGGCATTGGCTTGTTGGGACTGGCCGCGATCATCGGCGCTGTGACTTCCAGCTTCAGCGCTTCGATCCTATCGGCGGGGTCGATGCTGTCTTGGAACGTCTATCGGCGGCTCCTCGCGCCCGACGCCGGAGTGGGCGCCATGACGCGGATGATTCGCCTGTCGATCCTTGGGCTTGGCGTGTTCGCCGCGATCTTCGCCTTGCGCGTCGAGAGCGTGCAGCAGCTTTGGTTTTTCACGGCCGATCTGGTGTACGTGTTGCTGTTTCCACAACTGCTGTGGGCCCTGTTCGACTCCAAGGCCAACCGCACCGGCTCAATGGTCGCGTTTGCCGTATCACTTTTGCTGCGGCTCGGGGGGGGCGAGCCGGTTTTGGCGATTCCGGCGATCATTCCGTACCCAGAAATCTTCGCATCCTTTCTGCCGGGCAGCGCCGCCGACTGGTATGATCGTGACACCGCGACCGTGCTCGCGCCATTTAAGCTGCTGGCGATGCTCTGCGGCCTGATCTTGCTGCCGTTGGTGTCGCGCATCACGGCAAGCTGGGACGCGCCGCGACAATTACGGCGTTTGGAAACCTGACCTATGTCTGTCAGCGATCGCATGCAAAACGAGTTTCGACCACAGTGGTTGCGCCCTCTTTGGGTCTGTGCGTGGGGCGTGCACCTTTACACGGCCATGGGCCTGGTGATGGCGGGGCTCATCACCTGGCTGCTCGTCGGCGATCGCCCCGATCGCTTTGTGCTCGCCTTCGTGCTGATGCTGGTGGCCACTTTGATCGACGCGACCGACGGCTTTTTGGCACGCGGAGTTCGCGTGAAAGAAGTCTTGCCCGGTTTCGATGGTCGGCGATTGGACGACATCACCGACTTCTTGAACTATGTCTTCTTGCCGCTGTTCTTGATTTACCAGTCGGGGCTGTTGCCGCGTGGCTGGGAACCATGGCTGCTGCTGCCGCTGGTGGCCGCCGCTTACGGTTTTTGCCAGGTATCGGCCAAGACCGACGATGGCTTTTTTCTGGGCTTTCCGTCGTATTGGAACTTGATCGCCTTTTACCTGTATGCGCTCAATCCGCCGCATTGGGTTTCGCTAGCGGCGGTGATCGTGTTTTCGCTGCTCACCTTCGTGCCGATGCGCTATCTGTATCCCACTCAACCCGGTCGCTTGAATCAGGTTTCTCTAGCGCTGGGCGCGGTGTGGGGAGTGCTGCTGATGCTGATCTTATGGGGAGCGCGCAAGGAGCCATTCGACGGCGAAAAAACGCATCGGCTGACCAGTTGGTCGCTCTTTTACCCGCTGTACTACTTGTTGGCGTCTTGGGTAGTCAGCGCGCGCTATTGGCTCTCGATGCGCAAGCAATCGCCGCCGCGCTAGCGCCTCTGGAGGACGCTCCCGCGGGCGGCCGATCCGCGCTACGGCCGGCGGCGCTGGCGGGCCGCGTTTTCGCGAGCGATGGCCTGCTGTTTGATTTCTTCCAAGAGCTCGCGCGCCGGCTTCAACTCTTCCACTTGCTCGGGCGACAGTCGCTCGTTGAGCTTACGCAAGTTCTCTTGCAATTCGACGATGGCGAACGACGGCACGCGTTTCTGCTTTAGCTGCTCGAACAACTCGTCGGACTTGTCGACGATACGTTTGGCCGCATCGGGCGACTTGCCAAGTTGCTCCACAGCGTACCGGGCCCAAGACGACAAGTGGCGCACCGCGACCTGCGGCTGCCCATAACGCAACTGGGCTTGGAACATGTCTTCTTGCAGCGCGTTGAGCGCCGGCGAGTCGGGAAACTTCTTGATCGCGAACTGAAAGTTCTGCTCGGCGTAGACCACTTGATGCCCGGTCGCATTCTGCGCTTTGACGAGCGCGATCCAGGCCGCTTCGCTATTGGGGTCCTGACGCGAGGCGGCATAGGCCACACGCACCGCCTGCGGCGCGCGTCCTAGTTCCAGCAGCGCTTGCGACAATTCCACTCGCTCGTTGATCGATAGCGCGCTGGCGGGTTTGGCTTCGAGTTCCTTGACTCGCGCCGCCAACTTGGCCGCGCGATCGAGATCGGGTTCTACTGCCGCCGGCGCGGCGGTCTCGGTCTTGGTTTCATCGCCTAGCGCGGCGGAAATGATCGCCGACAACGCGATGAACAAGGCGACCAACATTCGAGGCGAGCGACCACGCATGACGGATCTCCACGTAATCGAGCACTTTACAAGCCGAGGCGACCCTCTAGTTTAGAACATCGCCGGTCGCCAAGCGCCAACTGCCCCGACGCGGACCACTTGGTACAATCCGAGCCTTCGATACCTCAGAAATTCACGGAAATCTTACACATGTCAAGCGATCGAAGTCACGAGCATCGCTACGAAAAGCTCACCTGGGAGGAGATCAACGACGCCGTCGCCGAGGGGAAAATCCCGGTAATTCCGGTCGGCGCCGTGGAGCAGCACGGGCCGCACTTGCCGCTCGATGTCGATATGGCCCTGGCAACCAGCGTGGCGCTGGCCGCTGGCAAACGCATCCCCGACAAGATGCTGGTCCTCCCTTGCCTGTCGTATGGCTACACCGGGCATGTGATGGACTTTCCGGGCACGATCAACATCCATTACCAGACCTTCATTGAACACACGCTGGATGTTTGCAAAAGCCTGGCCTATCACGGTTTCAAGAAGATGCTGCTCCTCAACGGACATGGCTCGAACATGCCGAACCTCGATCTGGTTGCCCGCCGCTGCAACCTGGAAACCGACGCTCAGTGCGGCTTCACAGGCTGGTGGCGCTTTCTGACCGTCGATCCCGAGTTTTTACCAAGCTGGCGCGAAAGCGAATTTCCGGGGGGCATCGCGCACGCCTGCGAGTTGGAAACGAGCGTCTACATGCACTTGTTCCCCGAAGACGTGCGCATGGATCGCATTCGCTCCGGGCAGTACTCGTTCCACGCGGAAAAGTCCAAGTTTCGATACGTCGATCTGTATGGCTCCGGGCCGGTGGATGTCACCAGTTGGACCGCCAGCTACACCGACACGGGTGTCATGGGCGCGGCGGCGCTCGCCACGCCGGAAAAAGGGAAGCGCGCGCTGGACGAAGCGGTGTCGCGGTTGTGCGAGTTCATTGTCGAGTGGCAGGGCGTGCCGGCGCCGAAGCGCAAGGAGAATCACGCCGAGCGACCCACCATGCCGATGCCTTGGAATCAAGCGCATTCATTGGATTGGAAATAGCTGGTCTCCCGTGTGGTGGATCTTCGCGATCGGTTGAATGGCGAGACTGACCGCGCTCACTCGGTTGCCACCAACTTAACGTCCCGAGCTAAAGTCACAGACGGACTCGCACGGCGCGCTCCTCAAACAGGGTTGCCGATTCAAGGTCCAATCTCGGTACGATGGCGTGGCGATCGAGCGCGGCGGCGTCGGCAATGTCGGCGGTCAGCCCAATCGCGCGCAGATTGAGGCCGCCTTGCGTCTCGGCCAGTTCGCCGGCCAGATTCGCCGCTGTCACTTGCCCTTCATATCTCGATTGCACGGCGCGCCAGGCATCGCGGGCGATCCGCGCCTGATCATTCAGCGACGGACCGCTTGCGCCAGTGGATTCGCGCAGCACATCATCGACCAACAGCCCCGCCAACAAGGTGTCTTCGCGCGTGATTTCGCCGCGCGTGCCGGAGCAGAGAATCGCGATTCGCTCGGCCTTGCGCAAGGTCTCGACCACGGCGCGGCGATTGGTGAACGCGGCCAGCAGCGCCAGATCGGCGGACAGCGCATGCAGCATGGCGGCAGTGCCGTTGGTGGTGGTGAACACGACACGCGCCCCGCCGACACGCGAGGAGGTGTACTCGCAGGGCGAATTGCCCAGGTCGAAACCTTCGATCGGCAAGCCGCCGCGCTCGCCGCCCAGCAAGCACTTGTCGCTGCCGGCCGCAATGCGCCGCGCATCGTCGATTTCCAAACACGCCACCACTTCGCTGGCGCCGGCGTCTAGCGCCGCCGCAATGGTCGTGGTTGCGCGGAGCACATCGATCACCGCGACACTACGCCCGACCAACTGCTCGCGCGGCGCCAGCGCCGGCAGCAGATGAACTTCGATGCTGGTCATGGGACGCTATCCGAGATCAGGTCATTCAATTACTTCACCGCTTCACCTGCGGAGCGCCCGGCAGCAGCTTGGCCGCGGGGTCGCTGGGCGGTTTGTCGAGCGCCAAGAACGCGAACAGGTCGGCCAATTCTTCGGGCGACAGTTGCTTGTTCAGGTCCTCTGGCATCAGCGATAAGGGACTCGTTTCCATCTCGTCGATCTCGTCGCGCGGAATCACTTCGAGCTTGCCGCCTTGCAATTTGAGCACCACGCGGTCTGGCCCGTCCTCGGCGACCAGGCCCGTGACGATGCGCCCGTCGCGCGTGGCCACTGTGCGCGCTTGGTAATCGGGGCCAATCACCAGGCTGGGATCGAGCACGTTGGAAAGCAGTTGTTCCCAAGAGTTGCGACCGTTGAGCGTGATGTCGGGCCCCACTTCCTGGCCGGCGCCATAAATCTTGTGGCACTGCCCACACACTTTGTTGAACACCTCCTGACCGTGCCGCGGGTCGCCGGGTCGCGACTCCAGCAGGTCGCGCGTCAGTTCGATGAACTCCTCGCGATCTCGACTGCGCTCGCGCCGCACCGTGCCCCAGATACGGGTGACTTCTGCCAGCAGTGGCTCATCGGCCAACTTGACCATCCGCAGTAATTGGTTGGCGTTTACCGCCGAAGCCGGAATGTGCCTCGTGGCCACCGCCAGCACCAACTGTCGCGCGTTCTCGCTGCGTTCGGTCAATTGTTCGACCACCACTGGCTGCAACTCGGGTTCCACTTGCGCGTACAGCGCGACCAGCGCCGCGGGCGCCGACGGATCGGCAAACTGGTCAATCCGTTCCAGGAGTTCGCGCCGCAGAGCGACGGCTTGTGCTCGATCGGCGCAGAGCGCGCGCGCTAGCTCCACGGCCTCTGGCGCTGGCAAGGCGCGGGCCAGCGCGTCGAACGCCAAGAGCCGATCTGCCTGGCTGGCATCGCCCGCGCGGAACAGGTCGCGCGCGGTACGCAGGCCGACGGGATCACGGCCTAACGCCAAGAGCGCCGCGGCCGGCGCTTGGCGCGGATCGCCGGGCGCCTGCGCGCTTGCGC
>JAIBBY010000041.1 GCA_019694455.1 Pirellulales bacterium | reverse complement strand
ACCACCATGCCCGGCGGACTACTGATCGCGGCGGGGAAATTGGCGGTCGTGATTACCGGCGCCGCGCTCACTATCTGCGGCGCGGCAACCACCGCCGTGCTGGGATAGAAGGTCGTGGTCTGTGGCTGCACCCAAAAGGTGTCGACCGGCCCCGTAACCTCGGTGTAGTCGGCCCGCGCAAAGGTCAGCGGAAGCCCAATCAGTGCCAGGACCAATAGGTGTTTTCTCATGGCGCACGCCCTTTGAAGGGATGTGTCGCGGGCTGTTCACCCACAACAAGTGAGGCTAAATCGTCGCAGCTCGGCAAAAACGGTACAAACCGCATACCCTTTCTGCCTATCAACAATCTAGCTCTTTCCCCCGGGCGTGCAATGATGCGAAAAGTGCGAGCAAAATGCCGCTAGCGAGAGACGCCTGGCGACAAGACCGCCGCGAACCGCTGCCGGGCAGCCGCCGTTTGATCCAGCCGCAAAAAGCGCAGCATCCAATACGCGTGCAGATAATCGATCGCGCACGCAAACGTGTCCCCGGTCGGTCCGGTTGGCCGAAAGCGCTCCTCGGGGTTCACCTTCCAGTAGTAGTCATCCGGAAAGTGGGCATCGTTGTACAGCGCTTCACGGGCGTTCTCTTCCTCCCCTGGGCCGCAAAATCGATTGAGCCGAAAGCGCCGTAACTGCTCGATGCCATCAATTAGCCCGTATTCCGCTTGTCGCCGCACGCGCTCGGCGTCGCGCGGCGCAAGGGCCGCCAGCACCTGTCCGTCGCGAACCAGGCCCGCCCACATGAAGTTGCACAGGCTGTTGTGCTGGTTCCACAGCAAATTCATGCTGTGCGTCATCGTCTGGCCGAGTTGAAAAACCAGCTTGCGATCGAACGCCAAATGATGCTGCCGCGCATGCTCAATATCTAGCTCCAAGCCCAGGTACGCGGCATACGTCACATGCAGCCGATCGTTCATTCCCTTGACCAGCGGGCTCCCGCCAATTCGCTGCGGGAGCACCAACAGGCTTCCCCACGGCTCTTCGTAATAGACGTGGTGTTTGTGACGTAAGCGATTGAACTCCGCCGCGATCTTCTCGCGCGCGGCGTTGTTGTCCGGCGGAAAATAATGCGCCGCCGCCACAATCATGTACGCCACCTGCGCATTGAACGGCGCCCCGACCGATGCCACAACAGGCGTCAAGTCGCCGTATGGCGTTCGCTTGCCATCCGCCTCCGTCAGATGATATTCGTGCTCAATCAGGTGTAGAGCGATGGCCGCCAGATCATCGCTTGCCATCCGCTCGTAGTTTCCCGGCAGGTCGCGTCCCACGTGCAACAATAGCGTCAAGTAGCCGCCCGCAAGCTGGTTGACGGTCCCCTTGGCCGCCTGCGAACGAAACGCGAATTTTCGGCCATCTTTCTCAAAGCGGCCAGTTTGATCGTCCGCTACTGGTCCATCGAGCGGCGTCACATTGCGCGCCGGCAGCCCCGGTTGCCCGGTCGCCTCAAAGAACAATCGCAAGCCATCGAGCAAGCCGCAGATATGCGTTAGCGTGTCCCGGTCGCGAGTCACCGCGTACTTGTACGCCAGCGCTCCCAGCAGCGCCCCATTCCACGTCGAGCTATCCGAGCCTGGCAGCCACTCGGGCAGCTTGCCTCGTTCGCCCGGCAACCGCGCGCGGTTGTACACCTGCTGGTAATCGGTGCGGTGATAGCGCCACAACTGCCATTCGAAAAACGCCGCCTTCTCGGCCAGCGGAATATTCCGGTAATCGCCGTACTGCCGCTCGATGCCGGTCAAATACCGGCGCAGCGATGCGGCCGTGTAATCGTCGCCGTGCGGCGGCAGATCGACCAGTGGCGCCAAATCGGCGCCAAGACCTGGCGCCGCTCCCGCCGCGCAAATCACAATCGCAAGCAGCAACTGGCGAAGCATGACCTCACCGCGCTCGTGGTTCCGCATCGACCCCTGGCGACAGCTCGCGCACCAAACTGGTCAAGAAACGCGCCAGCCGATCCGAGAGCATCAAGCTCTCCTCGCGCATCTTGTACATCGTTTTGAAATTGCTCGGCCGCTTGGCTAGCGCGCCCAGCACTACGCCCGCCTTGCCGCTCAACGACTTCTGATGCGAGTATTGATCCAGAAACGGCGGCAACCGCGATTCAACATCGTCGCTCACGATCCGCACCGCCAGAAACGGCGTCCCCCGCTCGCGGCAGGCCGCGGCCACGGCATACGACTCCATGTCGACCGCCAGCGCCTCGTGTCGCCGCCCCAATTCCGCTTTGTCCGCCGGCTCGCAAACCAATTCGTCCACCGTGACCAGTGAGCCGATGTGCAGCCCGCTCTGCCGCGCCGACTGGCGATCAATCCGCAGATCGACGTCGATCGCCTCCCCCGCGCAGTCCACCACGCGCTCGGCCAGCACAATGTCTCCTAGCTTCGCCTGCGGCTGTAGCCCCCCAGAGTAGCCGGCCGAAATGACCCATCGTGGACGATGGCCTTCGACCAGCGCCAAGGTCCCACGGCGCGCGGCGTCGCGCCGCATGCCAGTCACCACCAGCCCCACGCGCCGTCCGGCCAATGTCCCCACCGTGGCGCGAAAGCCATCGCCTCGCACATGCCGCGCCTCGCCAAGCTGGTCCAACAGTCCGGCGGCTTCCATGCCCATGGCAAAGACAAACCCGATCTCGCAGCCCAAATCAACAGGCTCCGCGCCTGCGGTCGCCTGTTTGAGCACCGCCTCGCGTGCGGCGTCGCGCAACCAGCGCTGCATCAACAGGCGTAGCATCGGCCCTGCCTAGAACCAAAAAGAAGACGAGTCCCCCTTGAGCTTACGCGACGCCAAGGCGAGGGTGAACACGCGACGAGCCAAGCGGACGGAGCCGAATGGTTACGTCAACTGCCAGAGCGCCATCTTCAAGGTGTCGCCCAGGCGCTTGTTGACCCCCAGCACCGCCGCCGGCTCAAAGCCGCAGTGCATCATGCAGTTTTCGCAACGCGGGTCGTTGCCTTGCCCCAGTTTGTCCCAGTCGGTCAGTTGGACCAACTCCTTGTGCGTCTTGTAGTGTCGGTCGGTAATCAGGTAGCACGGCCCTTTCCAGCCGCGAATATTGCGGGTGGGGTTCGCCCAGGCCGCGCAGCGCAGGTCGCGTTCGCCTCGCAGAAACTCCTGATACACCGGCGACGTGTTCAACTTGAAACGCTTGAGCAGGTGCTTCGCCTCGCGGAACTTCGCATGCACGTCGTCGCGCGTCATGAAGATTTCCGCGGCGCCGTCCGGGTTGGTGTTCTGCACCGACTGATAGCCGAACGCCGGCGAGAGCATGAAGCCGTCCACGCCGAGCTCGGTCAGGTACGCCAACAGCACGGCGATCTCGTGCATGTCGGTTTCTTTGTAAATCGTGGTGTTCGTGCAAACCAAAAAGCCGGCCTGCTTGGCCGCCTTGATCCCCTCGACCGCTTCGTTGAACACCCCCTTCCGCTCCACCGCCAGGTCGTGCGTCTCCTCCATGCCGTCGAGATGCACGTTCCAGAAAAAGCGGCTGGTCGGTTGGAAGCTGGCCAGCTTCTTGCGGATGAACATGCCGTTGGTGCACAAGTAAATGTGCTTCTTCCGCTCCAGAATCTTGGCCACCAACTCTTCAATGCCCGGGTAGATCATCGGCTCGCCGCCGCAGATCGAAACTACCGGCGCGCCGCATTCGTCGACCGCGGCCAGACATTCGTCGATCGAGAGCTTGTCCTTGAGATTCGTCGAATACTCGCGGATTCGGCCGCAACCAGTGCAGGTCAGATTGCAGGCGTGCAGCGGTTCTAGCATCAGCACCAGCGGATACTTCTCCTCTCCCGACATGCGCTTCTTGAGCAGGTAGCTCGTCATCGTGCGGGTGAGAGAAAAAGGAAATCGCATGCTCGTGCTCCAATCGAGATCTGGGTCGCGGGTCGCCTTAGACCAAGGACGAGTCGTGTAGCGCGGCGTTCATCGGCGGCGTCATGGCCAACTGCGGGCGCTGCGCCTGCTTGGCCGCCGCAAAGCGCGCCAGCGCCATGAGCGGGAAATAAATCCGGTACAGGTGATAACGCAGATAAAACACGCGCGGGAAACCGGTGCCCGTGAACTCCGGCTCGTCCCACGTGCCGTCGCTATTCTGTTTGCTCACCAGGTAGCGCACTCCGCGCGCCACGGCCGGATGGTCGGCCAAGCCTGCGGCGATCAAGCCCATCAAGGCCCAGGCCGTTTGCGAAGCGGTGGGCTTGCCTTGCCCGCGCAGGCTCGGATCGTCGTAGCTGTCGGGCGATTCGCCCCAGCCACCACAGGGCTGTTGATAACTGAGCAGCCAATTGGCGCCAGAGACAATGGCCGAATCGTCGTGCGGCACGCCGACTTCGCGCAGACCAGACACGGCCAGCCAGGTTCCGTAGATGTAGTTCACTCCCCAGCGGCCAAACCAACTACCGTCGGCCTCTTGTGTGCTGCGCAGGTAGGCCACCGCGCGGTCAACCGGCGTGTCTCCCACCCGAAAGCCGAGTCGCCCCAACGACACCATCACACGGCCACTCAAGTCGGGCGCGCTCGGGTCGATCATCGCGTTGTGATCGGCGAACGGCACATAACAGAGAAACTCGCGATTATTGTCTTTATCGAACGCCCCCCAGCCGCCATCGCGGTTCTGCATCGCCAGCACCCAGCGCTTGCCGCGCTCCACTGCCTCCAGACTCTTTTCCATCAGCGCCACTTTGGCGTGGGCGTCGTGCAGGTTCGCCGCCGAGGCCTCTCCCATCAGTCGCAGTTCCGGCGCCAGCGCGTCGCCTCCTTCACGCACATCGCTGAACCGTTCGCTCAACGCCATGGCCACCATCGCCGTGTCGTCAACATCCGGGTAGAACTCGTTGGCGTGCTCAAAGCACCAGCCCGCCGGTTCGGCGTCCACCGTTTCCGACCAGTCGCCGCTGCGCCGAATCTCTTTCGACAACAGCCAGCGCGTTGCCTGCTCCAGACTGGGGTGATCGGCCTCCAGCCCGCTGTCGAGCAGCGCCTTCATGGTGATCGCCGTGTCCCATACCGGCGACTTGCACGGCTCCAGCCGCGCCGTGTCCCCTTCGCTAATCAGCAGATCGTCGACTTGCTTGCGGCAGTAGACCATCTCTGGGCTGTCGTCGGCGTAGCCCAGGCTACGCAGCGCGATAATGCTCCACACCATCGGCGGAAAGATGGCGCCCAGCCCTTCGCTCCCCTCGAATCGAGTCAGGCACCACTCTTTGGCCTGCTCGATCGCCCGGTCGCGCAGCGTATTGCGCTGCAGCAGCCGTTCGTAACACTTGATGCCGCGGTCGATCACACGAAAGAACCGATCCCAGCTCAACATCCCGGTGCTGCCCGGCAAGCCAGGACAACGCGGCAAGGGCCACGACTCCGGCGCGTTGATGAGTAGTTCGCGAATGCCCTTTTCTGGTTCAAGATGCCGCACCGGCTTCTTCGCCGAGACAATCGATAGCGGCACGATGATCGTCCGCGACCAGGCGCTCACCGCGTAGAGATTGACCGGAAGCCACTTCGGCAGCAGCATCACCTCGGGCGGCACCGACGGGCATTGGTCGTAGCTGATCTGCCCCAATAGCGCCAGATAAAACCGCGTGAAGCTGTTCACCGCGTCGGCCCCGCCGTGGCGCAAGATCGCCTCGCGAGCGCGCTGCATGTATTCGGCCGCCGGGTCATGTCCGGTGAGCTTGAGCGCGAAGTAGTTCTTCACGCTGCCGCTGATCTCGACCGCGCCGCCGGGGTACATCGACCAGCCCCCCTCGGGCGACTGCTGCTTCAAAATGTGTCGCGCAGCGCGCTGGGCCGCCGCCGAATTTTCTTCTCCCAGATACGCGAGCAGCAGGATGTACTCGCTCTCCAGAATCGTGTCCCCTTCCAATTCGCCCACCCAATAGCCCGACGGATGTTGCTCGTCGAGCAACCAGTTGCGGGTGCGAAAAATCGCCTGGCGGACCGAGCCGCTCAGTCGATCGCGAGAGTGATTTGGACCGGTCGTACGGGCAAAACCGACCGATTCTTGTTCAGGCGACAAGACGCGAACGTGGGTAGCTTCCATGCCGACTACTCTGCCAAGAGCGGTTACTAGGTCGTCCATGACCACACCAGCTATTGCCGGGACGAGAAGCTTAGACGAGCCGATTGCGCCTCACAAGGGCATTCGCGGTAATGCTTTCTAGCGCAGCCGCTGACAGCACTCGCTTGCTAGCAGTCGTTAGGGCGCACGAAAAAGCTCTGCAACGCGAACGGCAAACCCCGGCAGCAACACGGAGTCTTCCAGCAACATCGCCTCGGTAAAGATCGCGGCTGCGGCTTCGCGATGCCAGACGGCCACGCAGCGCCGAGCCGGGTCGACCACCCATACTCCCTGCGCGCCCGCCGTGAGCCAATGCTGCGCTTTTGCTTCGACCTGCGCGGGCGAATCGTTCGGCGGCATGACCTCGACCGCCAGATCGGGCGCGCCGCGATAATATCCCGTCCCTCGATCCGTCGGCGCCCGCGCGGCGCGAACGAAAGCAATATCAGGCGCTAGCAAGGTATCGGGGGTTGTCTCCAGTAAGAACCCCGTTTCGGCGCCACAGATTTTGCCAAGCTCGTGGAAACGCACAAACTGCCACAGGTGCCCCGTCAACTCGCCAATCACCGCCCCATGCTCATAGCCGCCGGGCGACAAACTGTTCAGCTTCCCTTGAATCAATTCATAGCGCCGACCGTCGTCCGGCATTTGCAGCAGTTCATCGGCGGTCGTCAGTCGCTCTCTAGTGGCCATCACATCATCCTCGAACATCCAGCGTCGTGGCGTTATCGCATGATACGACGGCGCCGACTGGCCGAGTCATTTATTACTCCAGCACCGGGTAAATCACCACCGCGCCCTCCGCGAACGACGCCGCCGGCCGCCCTAGCACCCCGCGGCGCAGCAACTCGTCGAACACGCTCGGCTGCACAAAGTCGCTAAAGCCATAGTTGCCCGGCGAGCGATAGCGCGCGATCTCCGACCAATCGACATACACATAGGCCACGCCCGCTAGTCGCGCGCGAATCTCGGCGGTCGGTCGCAATTGGCCATCGGCCCCGCGCACGATCTGCTCAAAGCGCGACTCGTCGAACACTGTGTTGTAGAGCGCCCTCGGCTCAAGATCAAAAACCTGCGCGTCCCCCACCGCCAGCACGGCCATGCCCGGCGGCGTGTGCTCGTTGAGCCAAAGTCGCCATGGCGCAACGCGCTGTGGATCGACCCGTAGTTGAGCAAGCGGCGCGAAAAATCGATTGTCCGCGATGACTCCCGCCACCAACAACAGGCCGCAATACACCACCGCCAGCGCGACTACCGCAGTCAGCGCCACGCGCCGCCAGCGCGATGACGCCCAACTGGCCGCCGCGCCGGCGGCCAGGCAGACCGCCGGCAACGCCGGTATCCAAAACCGATCGATGCGGTGCGTGAACAACCACCACGTCGCAATCACGATGGCGAAATACCCCAGCAGCGGCGGCGCCAGGTCACGCCGCTTGGAAATCAATAGCGCCAGCATCGCCAGCGGCCATAGCGCCGGACTCAACCACTCGCTGGCGACCAACACATCCCAGATCCGCCGCGCCAGATCGGCGACGCCGAAGCCCCCTGGTCCGTGCGCGGCATTCCATTGTGCAGCCATCTCGACTGTGCGCGTCGTCCCGCCAAACACCGAGTACAAGAGCGGATACGTCGGATTGCCCGTCAGCCACCAGTTTTTGGCGAACCACGCCCCGCAGGCCGCGGCGACAAAAATCAACAACAGCGCTGCCGCCTTAAACGCTCGCGAGTACCCTTGTTCCCTCCGCGCGCCATTCACCACCCACAGCGTGAGCGGCACGACCAGAAACAGCATCGCCGGATACTTAACCGCCACCGCGCTACCGGCGAGAAACCCGGTCAGGCAAAGCCGCCGCGTCGCGCATACCTCACCTGCCGTCGTCGCATCGCGCCACAGTAGCGCCGCGTACCAACTCATGAACACATAAAACGCCACCGCCGGCTCCACCAGTCCTTGCGTGGCGACCAGCCCAATCCAGGGGATCGACAGATACACCGCCGCCGCCAGTCCCCCCGCGCGCGTCGATATCCAGCGTCGTCCCGCGGCCGCCAGCGCCAGCGCCGTGAAGAGCGGATAGAGGCTCTCCAGCAACTTGCCCACCAGCGCCCCGTGCCACCAGTCCCCCAGCAGCGTCATCGCCAGCAGCGAGTGCATCTCGCTCCCCAGCGCCATGTTGGCATACACGTTGTGCGGCAAGAACGTGATATGCCCAGTCCGATAAAACTCCTTCGGCGCCTGCAAATGATATTCGCGCACATCAAACTCGGCGGGCGGCAGCATGCCGCCCAGCGCCATGAACACCACCAGCGGCGCCGCCATCCAAATCCAGCCGCTTCGCCATACTGGCAAGTCGTCCGCCAGCCGAGCCACCGCTTGGCGGCTACCGCTTTTCCAGGCCCGCGCCGCCAGCACCAGCGCGCTGAACAGCACCGTGGCCGCCGAGGTCATCATGAGCGCGCGATCTTGAGTCCGGCCAGCCAGCCCCAGCGCCAAGGTATAAAGCGAAGTCGCGCTTAGCCCGACCGCCAGTTCGAACAAGAAACGTTCGAGCCGCGCCAGTCCCTCGGCGGAGCGTGTCGCATGCAGCAGCAGCATGCCCAGCGACCACGACGCCAACAAGATCACGCCTGCGGTCCACACCAACGGTAGCCGATCGGCAATGGCCACCTCTCCCGAGGCGCCAAGCCAATGCGGCACAATCTGGTCGGGCGTCAACAACGGCGCCAAAAACTGCCAGCGGCGCACCACCCCTCCGGTCAACTGCTCCACGCTCGGCAGTCGCCCGACGAAAAACAGAACCTCGTAGACGATCGTGGCTAGCGTAAACGCGACCAGTCCTCGATCGATCGGCCCGCCGCGTCGCGCCGCCGCGACCGGCGCCACTGTGGCAATTTCCTGCGGTTTTGATCGCTTTTTGCTCGCCACTGACGGTTTTCTCGACGCCCTCAAAATCGGCCGCAAGCTATGTTACCCTTGACGCCGCCCCCTTGCGCAGCCACCCCCCCGAGGCCACAGCGACATGTCTGCCGCACCCCGACTGCAAGGCATCTTCACGCCTAATTTGGTCCCGTTCGACGCGCGCGGCCAGATCAACGAACGCGAACTGCGCCGCTACACCGATTGGCTGATCGCCAAAGGGGTGCATGGACTATACCCCAACGGCTCGACAGGCGAGTTCACTCGCTTCACCCCCGAAGAACGCCGCCGCATTATTGCCATCATGGCCGACCAGGCCGCCGGACGTGTCCCCATTCTCGCCGGCGCCGCCGAGGCCAACGTCCAGGAGACGATCGCCGCCTGCGAGTATTACCACTCGCTCGGCGTGCGGGCGGTGGCCATCGTCTCTCCGTATTACTACAAGCTGAGCCCGGCGAGCGTTTACGCCTACTTCAAACAGATCGCCGATCATTCTCCGATCGACATCACGCTCTACAACATTCCGATGTTCGCTTCGCCGATCGATGTTCCCACGGTACGCCGACTTGCCGAGGAATGTCCTCGCGTGGTGGCCATCAAAGATTCGTCGGGCGACATCCCGCACATGATTCGCATGATCCAGGCGGTGCGCCCCCATCGCCCTGAGTTCAGCTTTCTCACCGGCTGGGACGCCGCGCTCATGCCAATGTTGCTGATCGGTTGCGACGGCGGCACCAACGCCACCAGCGGCATCGTGCCAGAACTGACTCGCAAACTCTACGATCTCACCATCGCTCGGCGCATCGACGAGGCCCTCGATCTCCAGTACCGGCTGGTGACGCTCTTCGACACCATGATCTACTCGGCCGACTTTCCAGAAGGTTTTCGCGCGGCGCTCAAGCTCCGCGGCTTCGATACCGGCGTCGGCAGGCAACCGCTGTCGGTCGATCAGCAAATCGATCTGGCGACCCTTTCCGATACGCTGCAATGCCTGCTGGCCGAGCAAGGCTTTACCGACGAACCCGTCGGCGGCTGCCTCACTCGATCGGCCCCCAGCGGCGCTAAGTCGCCGTCCGCCGACGTGGGTCGCATCGTCGAGGCGGTCGTGGCAGAACTCTCCCGCCGCGGCTTGGCCTAGCCCCCGAATCCCCAATTTCTGTGACCGCGCGCGACACAACGTCTCAATGTGTGCCCTGGTGCGCGCTTGGCCGAAAATCGCGGCAAAAAGCCTGATCCTTGGGTTTTTTGCTAGTGCATACGGCAACGATACTTCCGCCGCGCGGCATCTTTTTCGGTCGCATCCGCCCTGCGCGGCGCCAATATTGCCTCAGCAATGCTGCGGTTTGAGGCGACCCAAAGTCAAAAGCGAGTGGCGCCTCTTCCAAGCGGGGTGGCGGCCAACGTCGCAGGGAGTGAGCGCCGGAATCTTTTGTCCAAAGGCCCGGCGCTCAGTCGCTTGCGATCGAGGCACGCAAGAACCCGTATCCAAGTCCGCGACATACGCCAGAGTAAGAAAACCCAGCGGACACCCAACTACCCAAAGCTGCTTCACGTGAATGGTGGAGTCGCAGTTCGAAGTCGGAGCGAGGCAACAAGGGTCAACGTGAAGGAGGCTTAATGGAGCATAGTCCGACATATAAGCCGATGGGTAAAACCCTCGGCGGGCGACATCTCTAGCTCCCAAAGGAGCGCCCCCGCGAATTCCCCCTACGATTGCGCCATGGCGCTCCCTCGTCGCCCCCTAAAGCCGTCCAGCGGAACAGCGGTGCGCCTCCGTTCTGGACGGCTTTTTTAATGCGCTCATCCGGCCACGCCAGGCGACTCTCCACCGCGCCCGCCGTCGCGCATCTCGCCCTCCCTGGGCCGGCATCGGTCCCGTGCTGAGAGGCCCAAATCATTGTCGGAGTGCGATTCCGAAAACTCCGAAAACCCCACCCGCGGTTCGCCGGCTAGGCGAAGCGCGCAAGCCATAGCTAGATCAGATGTTGTGATCTTATCACGCGCTATTTTTAGGGGTTGTCGGACAGGCGTTTTCGGAGTTTACCCCCCCTGTTTTTGTGTTTTCGTTGCAATTCCATTCGTTGCTTCCGTAGCGGCCCACCGGGCCGCCTCACCTGCTCCACTGCTCACCTGATCTCTCTCCTCACTCCTTTGTGTCCTTGCGATTCTTTCTTCTTCCCATCACCACTTCTCTCTCTGCGTCTCGGCGTCTCTGCGGTTCGTTCTCCCTCCTAATCACTCTCCACTCGCCGCTTCTCCTCCGTGCGCTCACCAAACTGCCAAACTGCGATTGTTCAAAAAAATGACTTGAGATTTGTACACCGAATTGTGTACTGTACGCATGTTCCTGTCGCGCGCTTCGTGAACGGCGTTTGTCAGCGACGGGAGCAATGTCGTGGCATTGATCCAACTTCCAGCGGTGGAGGGACGTTTATCGCGAAAACTCGCTAGCCAGCACAGAATCCAGCTCGAACTCTGACCGATCAGCGTGTTGTCCGGTTGCCGAACACTGCCCGCGAGTTGGCGAATATTTCGCAAGCCTGTCGAATTGGGCGATCCACCAACGACTAGCTTTTGAAGTTCAATCCAACCTCGGGCCCAAACGGGGCGCCCGCCCAGGCGTGCGCCCCAGACGCAACAAGGACACCCTCATGATCCGTCAGAAAATCAAGACGTTTCTTTGGTACGACCGAAGCGCCGAAGAAGCCGCGAATTTCTATTGCTCGCTCTTCAAGGACTCGCAGGTAAACAAAGTCACTCGCTACCCCAAGGGCGCCCCGGCGCCGGAGGGAACCGCGATGACCGTTGAGTTTCAACTGGCGGGCATCGAGTTCGTGGCGCTCAACGGGGGACCGCATTTCAAGTTCACCGAGGCCATCTCGCTGTCGGTCGACTGCGAATCGCAAGCAGAGGTCGATCATCTCTGGAGCAGTCTGACGCAAGGCGGGCAACCGAGTCAGTGTGGTTGGCTCAAAGATCGTTACGGCCTCTCCTGGCAAATTGTCCCCCGTGCCCTGCCAGAACTGCTTGCCAGCAAGGACGCGGCCAAGTCGGGTCGGGTGATGCAGGCCATGTTGCAAATGTCCAAGATCGACATCGCGGAGCTACAGCGCGCCGCCGACGGCAACTAACGCGGCCCATGTGAAGCCGCATGTCATTCAATACAACAATTCAGGAGCGATTCCGATGGTTCCGTCCAAGAAGCAACGCATTACCGGCTGGGTGCTCAGCGGCCTCACCGCCGCCTTCCTGATCGTCGCTAGCGCTATGGGCAAGTTCACCGAATGGGAAGGCAAGGAGAAGATGTTCGACCAGATGGGCTTCGACACCGACTTGATGTTCAAGATCGGGATCCTGGAAGTCGTGCTGGCGATCATTTATTTGATCCCCAGAACCTCCTTCATTGGCGCCGTCCTGCTGACCGGCTATCTCGGCGGCGCCGTGGTCACGCACTTGCGCGTCGGCGAACCGTTCTTCTTCCCCATCATCATCGGCGTCGTCATGTGGCTCGGCTGCGCTTTTCGCCGCCCAGAGGTCTTCGCGCTCGCCGCTGGCAAGACAGGAAGTTGCGATCGCACGCCAGCATCGTACTGAGCAGGCTGCGACTCATCGCAGTGCCACTGGAAGCACAATACTCTCGGAGGACGATTTGCCGAAACTGCCCCAATTGCCTTGACGCATGCTCTGGCCAACCTTAGCCTACGCCCCCATTTGAAACCTGGCCTTTGTGAGCGCGCCATGCGGGCGTTGTCGTGGATCATCGCCGTGTCGCTGGCCCTGGCTGGCTGTCGGCAGGTCAACGTCGACGCGCACAAGCTCTTGGCCGAGCCACGCATGTCCACTGCCAGTGTGGTGCTCGACCTGTTCTTCGTGCGGCTTCCCGCGGCTGACGAGCAGTTCGCCAACCGCTTGTGGAACGAGGTCGACGAACAAAAGTTGCCCCCCGCCCAGCGCCAGCGACTGGCCCGCTATGGGTTTCGCGCGGGGGTCTGCGGCGCTCACCCGCCGGCCGATCTCGAACGCCTGATCAACCAAGAAGCCGCCACCGTCCAGCCGGCAAAGAACACGATCAGCGATTTCGCGGTCGATCCGGTGGTTCGGCGTCGCCACCTGCAATTGCTTTCCGGACGTCCGGCGGAAGTGATCGCGTCGAGCATGTACGAGTCGCTACCGCTGCTGGAGGCCGCGGCAAATGGCGCCGTCTCAGGCCAAACCTTCAAGCAAGCGCAAGGCGTCTTTTCGCTCCGCGCCGTGCCAGAATCCGATGGCCGCGTGCGACTGACGCTTGTGCCCGAGGTGCAACACGGCGAAGCGAAGCAGCAATTCATGCAGCGCGACACCCATTTGGAGATTGTGTCGCAAAAGCCCCGCAAGACGTACGAATCGCTAACCACCGAGCTGCCGCTCGCGCCGGGAGAAATGTTGATCCTCGGCGCCTGGAACGAGCGTCGCGGCAGCGTCGGTCATTATTTCTTCACCGAGCCAACATCCAGCGGACTGGTCCACAAGGTGCTGGTGGTGCGACTATCGCAAACGCAACACGACTCCGCGGTCGGCGCCGAGCTTGCTGTCGATCAGCTACCGACCGCGGCGCTTGCCGATCAGAGCGAACCCTAAACTGGCTGACCCGACAATGCGGCGCGCACACCCTTCAGTTGGCCCGCAGATCCCAACTTTTGGTTTTTGTGAATGATGAAGCCGGCGTATTCCGCCATGAATGGCTTGCCCGGCGTGCGCGGATCGAAGTCGCCCGGCTTGTCGCGGAACGACTCGCGATACACCGCGCACCAGATCAAACGACCATCGGTGTCGATGTTCACCTTGGTCACTCCCAGCTTCGCGGCGGGCAGATATTGATCTTCCGCAACTCCGCTCGTGTCGGGCAATTGGCCGCCCGCGCGATTGACGCGATCGACCCATTCCTTCGGCACGCTGCTGGCGCCGTGCATCACCAGCGGAAAGCCGGGCAGCAGCTTTTGTATCTGCTCGATGCGATCAAAGTGCAATCCCTGGCTGCCCTTGAACTTGTACGCGCCATGCGATGTGCCGATCGCCACGGCCAGCGAGTCGCAGCCAGAGCGCCCGACAAACTCCACGGCCTGATCGGGATCGGTCAGGCAGGCGTGCTCCTCTTCGACGTGAATGTCTTCTTCCACGCCGCCGAGCATGCCCAATTCGGCTTCGACCGACAGCCCCCGCTCATGCGCCCGGTCCGCAACACGGCGAGTGATCTCAATGTTCTTGTCGAACGACTCGTGCGAAGCGTCGATCATCACCGAAGAGTAGAAACCGCTGTCAATGCATTCGTAGCACACTTCCTCCGTGCCATGATCGAGATGCACCGCAAAGATCGCCTCGGGAAATATCTCCTCGGCCGCCCGGATAATGCCCTCCAAAAATCGCTTGTCCGTGAACGCCCGGGCGCCTCGGGAAATTTGGATAATAAACGGCGCCGCCAGCTTGGCGTCGACCGGTTCTTCGTTCGCGTTGCGTTTGCCCAGATTGCCTCGAAACAGGCCAACCGTCTGTTCCAAGTTGTTGATGTTGTACGCTCCAACGGCGTATTTTCCATAAGCCTGGTCGAACAATTCGCGTGTCGTGACGATCATGGCGGGCGTGCTCCATCGCTAAAAGTGTTACTGCCGATTTTAGCGAATCGCGCCAATTTTGCCTATCACCCGCAGGTCAGCGAGACGGCCGCTGGCCCCGCTGGCACGCGTTTCGCACTCGCATTCCGTGGCTTGGCGTGCTTGGATACAATCGCCCCGCCGAATTCTGCCCGCATGCGCATGGATGCGCTTTCTCAGTCAAGGACGACAACGCATGAGCACTAGCGCCCTGGCCGCGACTGGCCCGCTCAGCCCCTTTGAGCAAATTCGCTACGCGCGCGAGATTATCCACATCGAGTCGCAAACTTTGACTCAATTGGCCACGCGCGTGGGTACCGATTTCTGCCGTGCGGTCGATTGCCTGTTCGAGTGTCGCGGCAGCGTCATCGTCAGCGGCATCGGCAAGGCGGGACTGATTGGCCAAAAGATCGCGGCCACACTATCGTCCACCGGCACGCGTTCGCACTTTCTGCATCCGGCCGAAGCCATGCACGGCGATCTCGGCCGCATTCATCGCGATGATTTATTGCTCATCCTCTCGCAAAGCGGCGAGACCGAGGAAGTCACTCGCCTGCTGCCGTCGCTCCGCGATTTTGGCGTGGTGACCATCGCGCTCACCGCGCGCTCCACCAGCACGCTGGGACGCGCCGCGACCGTCGTGCTCGAACTGGGGCCGCTCAAAGAGGCCTGCTCCCTCGGCCTGGCGCCTAGCACCAGCACCGCCGCCATGCTGGCGATGGGCGACGCGCTGGCGCTCGTGACCAGTCGCATGCGCAACTTCGGTCGCGAGGATTTTGCCCGCTTTCATCCCGGCGGCAGTTTGGGACGCCAACTCAGCCGCGTGCAAGATATCATGCGGCCGCTCGAAGAATGTCGTCTGGCGAGCGACGCGCTGTCGGTGCGCCAAGTCTATGTCGAACTGTGCCGCCCTGGCCGCCGCCCGGGAGCGATCATGCTGGTAGGCGAGGCAGGCCAGCTAACCGGTCTCTTCACCGACAGCGATTTGGCGCGACTGTTCGAGCACCGCCGCGACGACGCCTTCGATCGACCCGTCGCTGCGGTGATGACTGCACAGCCGCGCACGGTGCGCGTCGATTCGCGAACCGTCGACGCCGTGGAAATCATGGCCGAAAGAAAAATCAGCGAACTGCCCGTCGTCGACTCGCTCGGTCAACCATGCGGATTGATCGACATCACCGATGTCGTTGGCCTGATGCCCGAGGGAACCTGACGACGACCACTCCTTCGTCGGCCAATCAGATTATCTAACCCGCAAAGTCAACTGCCCTGATCCGCGAAACGCCAATCGCTTTGAACACTTTGCCGCTGCCGAGCCGTAGTATGAAACTGAGCGAACGCTGCCAATCGATTGAATTGATCCTGTCCGACGTCGACGGCGTGCTCACCGATGGTGGCGTGACCTTCGACAACAAGGGAATTGAGCTCAAGCGGTTTCACATTCGCGACGGCTCCGGCATCAAGCTGTGGCAGCGCGCCGGCGGACGCTTTGGGCTAATTACCGGTCGCACCTCGCACATCGTCGAGGTACGGGCGGCGGAGCTGGGCATCGAAATCGTGCGGCAAGGGACAGACAACAAAGTGACCGCGGCGCAGGAAGTAATGGCTGAGCTAAGGCTGAAACCCGAACAGGTGTGCTATGTCGGCGACGATCTGCCCGATCTACCGGTGCTGCGCCGTGTCGGTTTAGGTGTGGCCGTCGGCGATGCCTGTCTCGAACTACGTGACGAAGCCCATTTAGTCACCCGCGCGGTGGGAGGCTCGGGCGCCATTCGTGAAGTCATCGAAACCGTGCTCAAGCAACAGCAACGTTGGTCCGATTTGGTTCAGATTTATTACACGTAACAGACGAGTCGATTCATCGGCAAGTTGGGAGCCATCATCGCCAGTTGGAAACGCGGCCTCGCCAGTCTGGCGATCGTGCTGGCCGCATTCTGGCTCTATGCGCTAATCGCCGTGCCGCTGATCGAGCCCAGCGTTGAGCTATCGAATGTCGCTGCGAGTACAGCGGCAGAACGGCAGGCAGCCCGCGATCGTCCGGCGGTCCGGCACGAAGAGTTGGCCGACTGGTTTGGCCCACAAGATTGGGAGCTGACGAGCCCCAAGGTGCTCGAAACCGCGCGCGGCAAACTGCTGTTTCGCGAATATGAAAATGGCAAGGACGGCACGCTCCGTTTTCGCCCCTGCACGGTCATTCTGCTCGGCGAGCGCGGCGACAAGTCCGAAGAGCAGTGGAAGCGCGAGGCCATCATCCTGCAGGCGCCGGACGGCGCCGATCTCAAGTTCGACTCGCCACTGAGCATTGGCTCTGGCAAGCTCGGCAAACTAGTGGCCGGTCATCTGCGAGGGCGGTTCACCATTCGCAGCGATCAGCGCGCCCCAGGACCCGCTGACGACTTGTTGATCACCAGTCAAGACGCCCTTTTGGCAGACAATCGAATTACCAGCCAGCATCCGATTCAGTTCCGCCTGGCGGGAAGCTACGGCTCCGGACGCGAGTTGCGCATCGACTTGATGCCGAGCGAGGGCGAGTCCGAGGCGCTCAGTTTCGATGGCATCGCCGGGATTGAGGTGCGCCGCAATGTCGTCATGAATCTGAACGTCGATGAGCTATCCAGCCGCAGATCAGGACAACCACAGGCCACCCAACCGGCCCCGGCCCAAGCGGTTCCATTAGCTGGTCAAACCGGGCCACAGCCACCGATCCGCATCACCAGCCAAGGTCCATTTCGCTTCGACATGACGCAGTTCGTCGCCACGTTCAAGGAGCAAGTCGATGTGCTGCGGATGCACGCCCAGGGACAAAGCGATCATCTGCATGGCGATCTTCTCTCGCTGTTCTTTGCCGCGCCGCCCGGCGCCAGCCTCGAACCCGGTCGGTTTGGCAAGCTGCTTCCCAACCGCATCGAAGTTCGAGGTCTTCCGGTGGTGATGGAATCGACATTGGAAGACATGGATGCCCGCGGTGAACTGCTGATCTACGAGTTTTCTACTCGGCGCATGACGCTCGAAGGCAAACAACCGGTGACGGTTCGCCGAGGCGAGAGCCGCATCCAGGCGCCGCGCTTGCTCTACGAACCGCCGCTGCCATCCGCGCGCTCGCGTTTTGGCCGCTTCTCCGCCACCGGCCCAGGATTCTTGGACGCCGTGCGCCCGGATCGGCCCGGCGAAATGTATCGCGCGCGCTGGAGCAAACACGCCCTGTTCGGCCCGGAACAGCAGTTTCATCTCGTTTCGCTGGTGGGCGATGCCTGGTTCCACGATGCGCGCACCGGCGCGCTGGAAGGCGAAGAAGTCTATGTTTGGCTTGTGGAGCAGTCGCCACCGAATCCAGCGCCCGCGACCGCGACGTCCCCTCAAAGAGCGCCGCCGTTTATTCCAGATCGCATGCTGGCAAGGGGTGGCGTCCGGCTTGAATCGCAACAAGTGACGTGCAATGTCGAGGAGCTACAAGTCTGGTTCGCTGCCGCGGGCGGGGCCGCCGTCCGATCGCCAATTGAGGAACTGCCGTTGCCGCAAGCGCCGGGGCGGGCTCTGCCGCCAGTCGCACCGCCGCGAGGCCAACCCACTGGCCGCATTCAGCAAGTGGGCTTCCGTGGCGCTCCACCACCGCGGGCCGTCCCACGTAGTGCCGCGCCGGTTCAGTATCAATATCCAGTACGCACCCCCTCGCCACCGCCTTCAACCAACGCGGCGCCCACTGCCTTCTCCGGCGAATTGCCACCGCCTCAGAATGCAAAACCCTTGGGCCCTGGCGCCGGCGCGCGGTATTTCGTGCAAGGCAAGTTGCTCCAAGTGCAACTCCGCATGCAAGGCGCCACGGCGGCCGATATTCAACTGCAAAAGCTGCGCGTGGTCGACAACGTGCGCGTCACGGAGGCATTTCATGGCACACCCGATGGCGCGCCGTTGGTGGTGACTGGGCAGCAGCTCGATTATGAGCAGACCAACAACCTGGACGGCAAGTTGGCCGTGATCGGCGAGCCCGCGCATGTCGAAGGACGCGGAGTGACGCTAGATGGACCAGTCATTCGCTTGAATCGCGGCGAGAGCACCATGGACGTCGATGGCGCCGGCGCCATGATTCTGCCGGCGAACGCGCAAATCGCCGTTGGACCATCCCGATCCGGCGCAACGACGGCTGCGACAACAGCGACAACGACTCCGATCGTGCTCAACTGGCAAAAACAGTTGCACTTTGATGGACGCATTGCCCACTTCACGGATCGAGTTGTGGCCAAGCTCGACCAACGAACACTTCGTGCCGGGGCCTTAGATGTGGCCTTTTCGCAACCGGTCAATTTTGCCAACCCTCCGCGTGGCCAAGGCGGCCCGGAAGTCGCCGAGCTATTCTGCTCCGGCGGGTTGATTCTTGAAGGCCGTACGGTGGAAAGTGGCCGACAAACCTCCGTGGAGCGGATGGAGGCCAAGACACTGCGAGTCAATCGACTCACCGGCGCGATCTTCGGCGATGGTCCCGGCTCGCTCGAAACGGTGCGCATAGGACAATGGAAGCTGCCGACCGCCCCAGGACAATCGACCGACCTTGCCGCCGTTAATCCCGGCGAAGAGCGGCTTTTGTATCTCAAAGTCGAGTTTCTGACGCGCGTCACCGGCAATCTGAACGATCGCATCACCGAGTTCGGTAATCGCGTGCGCACCGTGTTTGGCCCCGTGACTTCATGGGATGGCGTGGTTCGTCGCGACGATCTGGACCGCGTGGGCGCCGACGGCAAGCCGCTAGCACAGAACTGCGGCACGCTCGATAGTAGCCGCCTGACCGTCGCGCGGCTTCAAGCTCCGGATGGCACGACCAGCGTCGCGTTGGACGCCAGCGGCGACGCCAAACTGGATGGAGTGAATTTCTATCAACAGTCGTTTCGCGCCATTGGCAACCACATCAAATACGAGCAAGCCAAAGACCAGATCATTCTCGAAGGCGACGGTCGCGCCGATGCCGTGCTCGCGCGTTATGAGCACGTCTGGGACAAACCGCAATACAGCACGAGTCGCAAGATCACGTTCTGGCCTTCGACCAGCCGTGTACACGTGGATGGCGCGCATCAAATGGACCTGGCGATCCCGGGACGTTCCATGCCGGCGCAGCTTCCTGGCACGGCGCCATTCGTCTCCGCTCCGCCGCGCAACACCTATGGCAACCCTTCGGCGCCGCCGCCGGCGCTGGAGTTTTCCAACGACGACTCCTCCGCGTTTGGCGTCTCGACTGGCGGCAACTATCCGCAACTCGGGCCACGGCCGTAGCAATCGGCTCGCCGCGCGGAATGTACAAAAAATGGCGCTAGATATTGGCGCGGGCATCACAGACAATGTGGCTCGATTGACGGTTGCCCCGCGAGGAGTTGTCACCGATGTTGCGCACCAAGTTGACGACGTGCTTGGTTTTCTTTGGTATCGCCCTGGCCTCGTGCGCGCTTTTCGGCGCTGATGCAGCGCAACCACAGAGCGACGGCCCCGATAAAGCCGAACACTTGTCGGAGTCGATGGAGTTGCCGCGCTATGACCAACACGGCGCGTTGCTGCGACCTGTGGACTACGACGACTGGACTTTCGTTGGCGCATCGCTCGGCCTGCGCTACGAAGTGAACGACGAGCACCACGGCGAGGGACCGGGCCTCTTTCTCAATGTGTTCATGCAGCCAGAGGCGTTCCGCGAATACGCGCGCACCGGCTACTTCCCCGACAAGACGATGTTCGTGATGGAGGTTTACAAACCCAAGGCAAAATCATCGATCGCGCGTGGCGGATATTTTGAGGACGAGTTGCTCGGGATCGAGATGGCCGTCAAAGACTACGATCGCGCTGACCTCGGCTGGAGCTACTACAACTTCATCACGCCCCAAGGTTTCGTCGACTCGGCGAAACCGTTGCCACAGGCGATGTGTTGGGATTGTCATGCCGAGAACGGCAACGACGACAACGTGTTCACGCAGTTCTATCCCACGATTCTCCGCGCTCGAGATCGGCAGCGGCCGAACAATTCTCAGGCAACTCGGTAGGGCGACCCGTGCGACGTAATGGCCCAATTGCTTCGGCCAGGCGACAATTGGCGCGATTTGTGCCCTTTGCGCGGCGAGCCAGACCCACTATGATTTTTGGTTTGAGAATTGCCGCATTTCTGCCTGGGAGTCCGTCGGATTATGACCGAGAAAGTACACGTAGTCTGGCATGAGCACAGTGTCTCTCGCGAGGAACGCGAGAAACTCAACCGTCATAAAGGCTGCGTGGTCTGGTTTACAGGGCTCAGCGGCTGCGGAAAGAGCACTATCTCCAACTTGGTCGACCACAAGCTGCACGCACTCGGTTTGCACAGCTATGTGCTTGACGGCGACAATGTCCGCCACAGCCTCAATGCCGGTCCCGGCATGCTCAAAGAGCGGCATGGCGAGGAGTTCGCCAAGCGGTTTGGACTGGGGTTCTCGGCGCAAGATCGCGAAGAGAACATCCGCCGTATTGGCGCGGTCGCGGGCCTGTTTTGCCAGGCCGGACTCATCACGCTGACGGCGTTCATCAGCCCTTACCGCCGTGATCGCGATTTCGTTCGCCAAAGCATGCCCGAGGGAGATTTTGTCGAAGTGTTCGTCGACGCTCCTCTCGAAGTTTGCGAGCAGCGTGATCCCAAGGGGATGTATAAGAAGGCTCGCGCGGGCGAGATCAAGGGATTCACGGGGATCGACGATCCCTACGAAGCGCCGGTGAAGCCCGAGCTGGTGGTGGAGACTTCGAAGAAGTCAGCGGAAGAATCGGCCGACGAAGTCATTGCCTATTTGCGCAAGACTGGTCGCATCAGCTAGCACTTCATTCTGATCATCGTTGGCGCCGCGCAAGTCGCGATTGACCTGCGCGCGCCATGGGCACTATGTTCCTGTCGCTTGGTCGACGCGATCATTCGCGCGCGGCGGCGCTATTTGGGGAGTTGCAACCTATGTCGCATTCGCAGACGAATCAAACTCAGCCTCGCGCGAGTTCGGCCTTGGCTACCAGCCCGATTCGCAATTTACGCCGCCTGAAAGTGGAAGCGCGCGACAATCAACTGCGGATTCATGGTTTGGTAACCAGCTACTATCACAAGCAGATGGCGCAAGAGGCTGTCCTGGCCGTGGCCGATGGCATGCAGGTCGTCAACACGATTGCGGTGGTGAATCGCCCCGGCGAATTGGACGATTGACGCATTACAGTCTTTCGCACTCGAGCGAACGACTTTAAGCGGCCCGCCTGCGAAGCTGCGACACCTCTTGATACACGCTCAGTATCTCGCGGCAATTTCGCTCGAAGGTATGCGATAGCGCCAGTTTTCTCGCGGCGGCGCTCATAAGCTCTCGGCGATCTTGGTTCAACAGCGGCCGGATCGCATCGGCAAGTTCCCGCTCGTCAAGCGGATCGCCGATGACATATCCATGCTCGCCTTCCTTGATAAGTTCGCCGGCGCCATTGTAGCGACTGGTGACCACCGGCAATCCGCTGGCCAGCGCCTCGAGCGCCACCAGGCTGCACGGATCATAAAGCGTCGGCTGGACATACAGGTCGGCCGCCGCGTAGAAGGGAACCGGGTCACTCACCGCGCCGATGAACTCCACGCGGTCGCCGACACCCAAGCGCCCGGCCATACGTCGATACGGCCCAACACGCTTGCCACCAGCCACGATCAATCGCAATGGCGCACCTTCACGCGCCAGCGCTGCGACCGATCGCAGCAGCGTGGGCACGCCTTTGAGCGCCAGATTATGGGCGACGATCAGCAGCAGTGTTTCATGCGTGCCGATCCCGTGGGCTTGTCGAGTTTGCTCGCGATGTCGTTCGCGGTGTAGTGGCGAGAAGCGCACTGTATCGACGCCATTGTAAACGATGCGAATACGTTCGCGCGAAACCCCGTGCCAGCGCTGTAGATCGTGAGCGACCATTTTTGAGATCGCCAGGATCAACCGTCCATCGTTGGCGTATTGCCGGGAAACGAGTTGATCGAACTCGCGATATCGTGGAAGCCAGCGGCAGGCCTGTTCTTTCAGTGGCCGCGCCCAGCGCGGCAGCAGCAGGAGGTTTTGCCGAAATGCCGCCGTGCGCGAGCCGCCGTGCGGCTGCAACACGTGGGCGCGCCAGCCGGCGCCGGTGTCATGAACTACGTCGATCCGCATGTTACGCAGTTTCTCCGCGGCGGCGCTGGCGAAACCAAGTCGCGTGGCCGTCGTCGGCACGTAATGGCGCTCGATGTCGTGGTCAAAGCAGTTGCCGAAGCGGCGAGCAACCACATGGATATCGTGCCCCCAGTTCGTCAGTTGTCGCGCGAACTGATAAGTCCATTGTTCAACGCCGCCACGCGATGGATCGTATTCTTCAATGACCAGCGCGACCTTCATGGATGCCTTCCCAACTGCCATTCCATCAACTTTTGTTTGGCGAGCACCTGACGCACCAATCGCTTCTCGCCAGGGCCAAGCTTGGCGACGCCAAGATAGCGTTTGAAGAACGCCATGCGATCGGCGCAACTCACGTGAGCGGTCGGAGCGGAATAGGCCAGTTGCGCCAGGTCTTTCACAATCCAGCGCCGCCGCATGCGTCGCCGATGCTCAACGCGGTGAAGATCAATGAGATTCACCTGAAACTGGCCGCGAGCCTGCTCCTTGACAAAGAAGTGGCAACAATACAAATCGCGATGGTTGTATCCGAGCCGATGAAAATTGCTTGCCAGAGCTGCGACTTCGCCAAGCAGGCAACGCCATTGCCAATGGTCGTCTGGTTGTGTCTTGCTGGCGACGGTCGGAAAGCGGCGCTTGATGAAATCGTCCAGCGGTGCGAATCCGGCCAACTCCTCCGTCAGGACAAACGAGTGCAACTGCCCGTCGGCGGCGAGGCTCTCGCCAAACGCCACCAAGCGCATGGCGGCAATTCCCGCACGATTCAGTTCCGCAATGTTGCGGGCTTCTACCCGCCCATCCGTATTTCCCGGACCGCGATTCAACTTGGCGCGCAGCCAGGTGCTCAGCGTTCGGTGGTGATGCTTCTTGAGATACGCGCCTCGCGGACCGCGTGGATGCGCGAACTCGAGCCGCCGGTTTTCGCGATTCTTCAGCACACGCAGTTGCTTTCCCGCCTGGGAATTCATCATGTCGGGCACGCTGGCGATGCCGGCCGTCTCCAACTGCGCTCGATACTCCGGATCAATCCAAAGATGGCTGCGCATCGCGCCGTCTGTCCGACGGCGGGTCAGCTGTTCGGCTGACTCGCATTCGCGTATTTCCCAGATTTCGCGATGACTCAGCAACCGCTTGACGCGCAGGTCGATTTGTTCGGAAAGTTCCGCGGCCACGCTCGCGATGCGTCCTGCTGCGATATAACTGTCGACCATCCGCTGACGATCGTCACGCGTAACGAACCTCTCGGGCAGTGTCGCGATGATCGAGGCCAAATCGGCTGCTCTGTGCCGCAAACCAAGTGTCGCCGATTGTCTCATCGCTCCGTGCGCTTGCGTGCCAACGTCCCAGTGGCCGCTGATCTCGCGCGCGAGCAGATGAATTGCAAACAACTGCCCATGCGCAAAGCCCTTCGAATGCAACTCGGCGACATGTCGACCGATGGCGTGCAGCAACTCTTTTCGCCGCAGCGCATCGGCGGATTGTTGCAGCGTGGACAAGATCTGATGCATTGACAACGCTTCGGGAATCGACTCGAACATGAAGCAACCACCGCTGGGCGCGCCAAGCTCCTCGAGATAGACGAGCGGTTGCCCGACCAGCAGGCCAGCAGCTCTTAGTCGGCGCGACCATTCGAAATCACGCCGTAACTCAGTGACAGGTCGACCATGATTCAGCAAATTGCCTGCGCGGCGTCGCCAGTCGGACGTCGATCGCCGATTGAGCGTCAATGTGCGCTGTTCATTGCAGGCCATCGGATGTGGCCAGCGAACCAACGGCGCATCACCAAAACTATCGGACAACAAGGTTTGCAAGTCGGCGAGCCCATAGGCTTCGAGCCACCAGCGATCCTGCGGGGCAATCCATTCGCTACGCCACAAGATCCAGCGGCGCGAAGCCGTCGGGACGCTTCGTGGCATCGACCGTGACGGCGCTTGTGAGATGAGCGTCGGCTTCAGGCTGCTTGCGCCGTCCATAATTTCCCTAACATCTTGGCGACGGCAGTTTCTACAATGTCAACAGAGAGATCACGCATGCAGCGATGATGGCCGAGCGGGCACGTTCGTTGCTGGCAAGGACCGCAATCGACTGGATGTTGCAGATGCACCGCGCGGGTGTAATGAGTTTCGCTCCAGGCAATATGCGTGGGTCCGAAAAGCGTGATGACCGGCACGTCGAACGCGGCGGCAAAATGACGCGGTCCGCTGTCGGTCGTGATCATCAGTTGTGAACGGGCCACACAGGCCTTGGTCAGCCCAATGCTCAGCGGCATGTCAGCCACACTGCGCACGCGCGGATTGGCGGCGAGCGACACAATCTGGCGTGCGATCTCCCTTTCGTTGGGGCCACAGAGCACCAACACGTCATGGCGGTATTGCGTTACGATTCGCTTGGCCAACTCGGCGAAATATTCTGTTGGCCATAACTTGGCGGCGCCGAAAGCGCCGCTGGAGTTGATGGCGACAAACGGCGGCGAGATGCCCAGCGACTGAAGCGCCGCATCGGCAGCCGATTCGTCGGCGTGCGTAGTACCTAGTTCAATCCGCGGTGATTCCGCCGGACATCCCAGCGCATAGGCCAAACGCAGATAATCGTCGAGCACAGGCGACGGCACGAATTTGCCGTTCTGTGTATCCTGAAAAAGTCGATCGGTGAGCAGCCAGCCGCGCGCATTTCGCGAATAACCGATTCGTCGACGAGCGCCGCTCAGCCTGGCGAGCCAGGCGGTGCGAAACGAATTGGTGAACAGCACCGCAGCGTCGAGATGCCGACTGCGCAGGGCGCGAACAAAACGGCTGCCGCGCTGCGACGGATCCTTGCCGCGTGGGTCATACAAAAGTTGCTGATCCAGAAAATGCGTTCCGGCCAACACATCGACCAGATACGGCCGCAAGACGCCGACGATCTCCGCATGAGCAAAATGCCGCCGCAACGCGCGCAAGGCTGGCGTGGCCATTGCCAGATCGCCCACCCAGTTGGGAAGAAATAGTCCCAGTCGCATGTTCAACCAATACTCCGCGTATCTTGCCGAGTCGACGACTGCGCGAAGTGCGGTCCCCGTAGCGCATGCCGATCGGCAACGCTGTTAACAATCTTGGTAGTCGAGATGCCGTCCACCATGCCGGTCACACAGACACGGCCGCCATAGGCCTCGACCACTTCATGTCCAACCACCTGATCGGGCGTGTAGGTGCCGCCTTTGACAAGCACATCTGGCCTGAGACGATGCAGGAAATCGTGCGGCGTGTCCTCGTCGAACACCAACACATAATCCACCGCCGCCAGAGCGGCGAGCATCGCCGCGCGGTCGGCTTCGCTGATCACGGGGCGCGTCGGTCCCTTGAGCCGGCGCACGCTGGCATCGCTGTTGACCGCCACGATCAAACGATCTCCAAGCGCGCGCGCCTCTTGCAAATAGCTCACGTGACCGACATGCAACAGATCAAAACAGCCGTTGGTCAGCACAATGGATTCCCCGCGCGCACGATGTTCTCCCACCACGCGCGTCAGGTCATCCAGCGAGAGGATTTTCGATTGGGCTGCCGCCTGACGTTCGGCCAAAGCCGCGCGAATCTCCGCTCGCGGCACCACCGCCACACCAACTTTCTCCACTTCCAATCCCGCCGCGATATTGCCCAGCTCAATCGCCGCCGCGGGTGAAGCGCCGGCCGCCAGCGCCACGCCGATCATCGCCAACACCATATCGCCGGCGCCAGTGATGTCGTAAACGGCGCGTGCCCGAGTGGGGAAGATTTCCCCGGTCGGCTGGTCATTACGAGCGGGGGGGGGCCAAGCTAGCGCCATGCCATCGCGATCGAGCGTGACGATCGCCATGTCGAGCGCCAATTGCCGGCAGAGTTGCTCGCCCGCGCGGAAGGCGTCGGCGGTAGTGGAAATCTTGACGCCGGTCGCCAGTTCCGCCTCCAAACGGTTGGGCGTCATGGTGGTCGCGCCATGATAGACACTATAGTCGACTCCGCGCGCCGGATCGACAATTACCGGCACGCCGGCGTCTCGCGCCGCGTGAATGACTGCCTGCAGCAAACGGGGAGTGCAGACTCCCTTGTTGTAGTCGGAAATCAGCACGACTTGATACGAGCCAAGTTGCGGAAGCAATCGCTCGATGAATCGTTGCTCGATGCTGGTCGGCAGCGGATCACGCACTTCGCTATCGACGCGCAGAATCTGATGGGGATGCCGATTAGCCGCGCGCCCGATGAATCGCTCTTTCACGGTCGTTGGCCGTGTCGTATCGCTCAGCACGCACGAGGAGTCCACGCCCGCGTCGCTCAAGAGCGACACCAGTTCGCGACCGTCGGCGTCGTCGCCGACGACGCCGACGCATGTTACTTGGGCCTCCAGACCCAACAGCATCAGGCACACGTTGGCGGCGCCGCCGGCGCGGGCCTCGCGCTGATCCGCGCGCAGCAAAATCACCGGCGCCTCCTGGCTGACGCGTTCTGCGTTGCCAAAGGTGTAGCGGTCGAGAATCAGGTCGCCAATCACGAGAACCCGTGGATTTCCCAGGTTCTCAAACGTCTGCGCCAGCGCGTGCGAGTTCATCATCGAGGGTCGTCCCTGACCAGCGGGTGACAAGCTCGCAGACTGTATCGTCCCGGCGTAAACCAGAAAAGACGATTCATCACGGCGGATGCAGAGACGATAAGATAGATAACCGCGCTTTCGGATTGGCGCTCGTCGCCGCGCGACTGTAGGTTGAACGCGGTTCCAACAACTGATAGACCGGAAATTGCTAGCATGAGCCGCTATCAACTCTTTGATCGCAGTCGGATCGAGCTGCGCGATCTCGGCGACCGCGGTCATGACCTGACGCTGGCTGGTTTCCGCGAACTGGCGCCGCCGAACGAGTTGTTTCAGCATCCCGAATTTGATGATCTGATCGACGCGATTGTCGCCGCACGGCGCCATGGCAGACCGGTGATCGCGTTGATCGGCGGTCACCCGATCAAATTGGGTTTGTCGCGGTTCTTGATCGACTTGATTGAGCGCGGCGTCATCACGCTCTTGGCGACCAACGGGGCGGGCATCATTCATGATTACGAGTTGGCGCTTGGCGGCGGCACCAGCGAGAGCGTGCCCAAATGGATCAAGGCCGGGCAGTTTGGACTTTGGCGTCAGACCGGCCGCTTGAACGACATCGTTCGCGAAGCGGCCGACCGCGGCGAGGGCATGGGCGAAGGAGTAGGTCGCGTCATCGAGGCCGAGCGATTTCCGCATCGCGATATCAGCCTGGCCGCCGCCGGTTGGCGGGCCGGTGTGCCGGTCACGGCGCATGTGGGAGTAGGCAGCGACATCATCCACGCGCATGCCAATTGCGACGGCGCGGCGTTGGGGGCGACCAGCTACACCGACTTTTTGATCTTCGCTCGCGCAGTGCAAGATTTGGAAGGGGGCGTGTTTTTGAATATCGGCAGCGCGGTTGCCGGGCCGGAGGTGTATCTCAAGGCGCTCTCGATGGCTCGCAACATCGCGCGACAAGAGGGACGCGAGATCCGCGATTTCACCACGGCCGTGTTTGACCTGGTGGAACTGCCCGATGGATATCGTCATGGCCCGCCGGGCAAGGATCATCCGCAATACTACTACCGCCCTTGGAAGACCATTTTGGTTCGCACCGTGGCCGACGGCGGACGTAGCTATTATTTCTGCGGCGATCATCAGAAAACGATCCCCTCGCTCTGGCACGGAGTCGTCAGTCGTCAGGCGGCGGCGACAGCGGCGCGAGTCTAGCAATCAACTCGTCCTCGCCGCTCAAGATCTGCAATTCAACAATCAGCGCCCACAGCGGCACGCCGCCCAATTGGTCGAGGCGCAGTTTGACCAAGTCCTTGTGCGTAGTGAGCACCGCTTCGACATTCAACTTGCTGGCCCAATGCGCCAAACCGTCGACATCGTCGCGGATGTAGTTGTGATGATCTGGAAACTCGCGCAGCGCAATCAACTCGCAGCCTAGACTGGCGAGGGTTTGCTGGAATCCGCGCGGGTTGCCTAGGCCACAAAACGCCGCCACGCGGCGCCCCATTAGCCAATCAATGGTCTGCTGGCCGCCGCTGGAGGCAGACAGTCGCGCGGGGGCGTGGCGGGCTTCGATCCAAGCGATGGGCGGGGCGTGCTGCCGGGCGCGTTCTCGAATTGCCGAGCGCGCCGCGGCGTCGACCTGATCGGCGCGCGACAGCACGACGACTTGCGCACGCGCAAGGTTGGCGCTTGGCTCACGCAACGTTCCGCGCGGAAAGACATGATCGAAGCCAAACGGCTCCAGCGCGTCGAGCACGACAATATCGAGATCGCGGGCGAGCCGGCGATGTTGAAAGCCGTCGTCGAGCAGTATCAACTGGCTTTCGAACTCCTCGATCGCCATGCGCGCGGCCGCCACACGGTCGCGATTTTGCACATGTGGAACGTCGGGCAGCTTTTGTTCCAGCTCCAGCGCCTCGTCGTTGTAGCCCCCTTCATGAGCCTTATAGCCGCGGCTGACGAGCGCCACGCGCACACCGCGCCGGCGATACCAGCGGGCAATCCACTCGACCAAGGGAGTCTTGCCGGTGCCGCCGAGCGTAAGATTGCCCACGCTCACCACCGGAACCGACAGCCGCTGAACATCAACACCGGCATCGAACCGTCGGTTGCGCCAGCCGACCACCGCGCGATAAGGAAATTCGGCGGCCGACAACACAGCACGCGCCAGCGCCGGGCGAAGGCCCTTTTGCTCGCCGCTCACCAAGGCGCGAAATTCAGCCGCGCTGAACAAGGCGTCCTTTCCACAAGCCGCGAGCACGTCGCGGCGTTTTGGCATCGACCGCGGTTGCCGTTATTTCTTGAGTTTCGCGCAAATCGCGTCGGCCATCTGGCTGGTGCCGACGGCGGTGGGATCGTTGCGATCGGGCTTCATGTCGTAGGTGACGCTCTTGCCTTCGGCGATCACGTCGGCGACGGCTTGCTCCAAGCGATTGGCCGCATCGATCTCCTTGAGATGCTTGAGCATCAACATGCCCGACAAGATGAGCGCGGTGGGGTTGACCTTGTTTTGCCCCTTGTACTTGGGGGCGCTGCCGTGCGTCGCTTCGAACACGGCGCCGTCGGGGCCAATGTTGGCGCCCGGCGCCACACCAAGGCCGCCGACGAGTCCGGCGGCCAGATCGCTCACAATGTCGCCATACAAATTGGGCAGCGCCAGCACGTCGTACAGTTCCGGCTTTTGCACCAGTTGCATGCACATGTTGTCGACAATGCGATCCTCGAATTCGATGTCGGGATACTGCTTGGCGACGTTGCGCGACACTTCCAAAAACAAGCCATCCGTGAATTTGAGGATGTTCGCCTTGTGGACACAGGTCACCTTCTTGCGTTGATTGTCGCGGGCGTACTCGAAGGCGCAGCGAATGATCCGCTCGGTCCCGGTGACGCTGATCGACTTGATCGTGATGCCCGTCTCTTCCTTGCCGGTCTTCACGCGCCGATCGGGAGACCGTTGATTGATGAACTCGATCAGATCGGCCGTTTCTGGTTTGCCGCGTTCGAACTCAATGCCGGCGTAAAGACTCTCGGTATTCTCGCGCACAATGACCAGATCGATCGGCACGCTGGAGAAGAACGAGCGTACGCCGCGATAGGTCTTGCAGGGGCGAATGCAGGCGTACAAACCGAAGAGTTGCCGTAGATGGACATTAATGCTGCGAAAACCAGTGCCGACCGGGGTGGTGATCGGCGCCTTGAGGGCGCAATGGGTGCGGCGGAGGCTATCAATGACGCTTTGCGGCAGCGGCGTGCCTGCCTTCTCCATCACGTCGACGCCTGCTTCCTGCACATCCCAATTGATCTTCACACCGGTGGCGTCGACACAGCGGCGGGCCGCTTCGGCCAATTCAGGACCGGTGCCGTCGCCGGTAATCAGCGTAACTTCGTGGGCCATTGAGTAACCTTATCTGAGGCGGGAAGGCAGCTATCGGCTCGCCAAGGCGCGCAGGAAGGCATCGGTGGCGGCCCGGGTCGCGCTGTGATAGAGCCCGGGCCGCGTTAGCGCGGCGAACCCCAGCCAGGGGATCAAATGTCGATTAAACCCGAAGAATTTAGCAAAAACGGGGGCTTTGGTCAACGCTCGGAATTGCACAAGCGCCCTGGCGAAATCGGTTGCATGAGGGAAGTATTACCGAATCGCCTGCTGGTTGCGCCGCTGACATGCCGTGACGCTCTGCCTTGTGAGGTTTCCGTAATGGATGAAGTTGCCCGCGAATACAACCGCCTGGCCAAGGAGTACGATTCTCGCTGGTCAAAGTACATCGCAGCGACGATCGGCTTTTGTCTCGAAGGATTGGAACTAACCGCAAGTCAGCGAGTTTTGGATATTGCCTGCGGGACCGGAGCGCTGGCTGAACAGGTGGCGCAGCATTGGCCAGGGATAACAATCTATGGCGTCGATGTCAGTCGGGACATGCTTGTGCAAGCGCGGCGCAAGGATCGCAAGATGGCGCTTGTGCAAGGGGCGGCCGATCAGTTGCCGTTTCGAACAGGATGCTTTGATTGCGTCGTTTGCGCCAATGCGTTTCATTGTTTCCGACAACCGGAGTCGAGCCTGGCGGAAATGCGGCGGGTGCTTGTTCGTGGCGGTCGTCTGGTATTGTTGGATTGGTGCGATGACTACCTGAGTTGCAAGCTCATCGGCGTTTGGCTTCGCTGGCGCGATCCGGCGTACCATCGCGCCTACGGTTTGCAAGAATGCCAGAGTCGAATGGCGAGCGCTGGCTTTGAAGTCGTTTCGGCGGAGCGCCGCCGCGCCGGCCTGTGGGGCCTCATGCGGATCGAGGCAATCCCTCAACAACATTTACCGATCTAGCGCGTCGGCGAAGCACGTTCCGGCAATCGCCTAGCCCGGCAATTCCTTGGAACCGACGATGGTCAGGTTCATGCCGATTTGCGCAGTGATCGTTTTGTCGCCGACCTTGAGATTCACTTTGTTGTTGAGATACCAGCCAAGGGAGCCGGTGGAGAACTCTTTGGGGTCGGCGGTCATGGGGATCCCGCCGATCGTAATCTCGACCGCCTCGGCATGCTCGCGAAAATCGGCGCGCGTGATCGGGCAAGTGGTTTTGGCCATGTCGCACTTCTTTACGGATTGAGTTTTGTATTAGCGAGCGCGTGTGGCGCGCCGCGTCATGGTTCGGCAACGCGGGCTGCGGCTTCGCGCCGCGAGCGCCACCATTCAAAGACCGCCGGCAGCACCGAGATCAGCACAATGGCGATGACAACCAGTTCAAAGTTCTTTTTGACGAACGGAATGTTGCCGAAGAAATAACCGGCCATCAGGCAAACGGTGATCCACAGCAGTCCACCGGCGATGTTGTAGGTGGCGAACTTCCAATAGCTCATCTTGCCCACGCCGGCAAGGAAGGGAGCGAACGTGCGGACAATGGGCACAAAGCGGGCAATGATGATGGTCATGCCGCCGTAGCGCTCGTAGAAGGCGTGGGTTCGATCGAGATATTCCTTTTTGAAAACTCGGCTGTCGCCGGTCAGCACCTTGGGTCCGAGCAGCGCGCCAATCGAGTAGTTCACGGCGTCGCCCAGCACGGCGGCAGCGCCCAAGAGCACAATCAACACCGCGATGTCGAGCGAGCCGCGCGCGGCGAAGGCGCCCGCGGCGAACAAGAGCGAATCGCCGGGCAGAATGGGGGTCACCACCAGTCCGGTTTCGCAGAAGATGATCACGAACAGAATCAGATAGGTCCAACCGCCGTAATCGCCAATCACATCGTTCAGGTGATCGTCGAGATGCAGAAACAGGTCGATGAATTTTCTGAGCAGTTCCATGCTTGCGCCGGTGGGCCGTGGTTGAGCAACGGGTGAGACGAATTAAAAGGTCAGCTTGATTTGCCGCAAGCGTTCGGCTGTTTCGGCCATCAAGCGATCTTCGGCGGCTTCGGTGGGCGCCTCGTAGGTGACGGAGAATCGCAGGAAGGCGCCGGCATCGTCCCACGGCACGGTGACGATCGATTGCTGTTCGATGAGATATTGGCTCGCGGCCTCGGCGTTGGCGAAGCTGGGGCCGCCGGCCAGTCCCGTGGGCGACGGCGTGTAAAGGAAGTAGGTGCCGCCGGGCATCTGACAATCGAAGCCGACGCTGTGGAGCGTGTCGACCAGCTTTTTGAGGCGGCGCTGATATTTGGACCGCGTGGCGCCGGGGATGCTTGTCTCGTCGAGAGCGGCGGCCGCCGCCTTTTGCACGGCGATGAATTGCCCGGAGTCGCTGTTGTCCTTCACATCGGCAAAGGCCTGGACGATGCGCGGATGGCCGCAGACCCAACCGATGCGCCAACCGATCATGTGGAATCCCTTGGAGAGGGAATGCACTTCGACTCCTACTTCCTTGGCGCCGGGAACCTGCAAAAAGCTGAGCGGTTGGCCGTCGTAGCTCAATAAGATGTGAGCGGCGTCCTGCACCACGACAATCTCGTTTTCGCGGGCGAAATCGATCACGCGCTGGTAGAAATCGCGCGTGGCGACCTTGCCGGTGGGACTATTGGGGTAGTTGATCACCAACAACTTGGCGCGGCGACGCACGTCGGCGGGGATGCCGTCGAGATCGGGAAAGAAATTGTTCTGCGCCAACAGCGGCAGTCGATGCACCTCGCCGCCGTAGTAACGCGCGTGCGTGCCGGCAACAGGGTAGCCGGGGACGGTCATCAAAGTCACGTCGCCGGGATTGATGAAGCAGGCCGGCAACATGGCGAGCGCCGGCTTGGAGCCAATGGAGTGGTTGACTTCAGTGGCGGGATCGAGCGCGACGGCGAATTCGCGCTGCATGAACCGGGCGACGGCCTCGCGGAACTCGGCCACCCCGTTATCGGCGTAACCGCGATTTTCCAGCCGATTAATTTCTTGGGTCATCCGCGCCCGCACCGACTCGGGCGCCATCTCGTCGTTTTCGCCGATGCCGAAATCGATCAGCTTGCGCTCGGGATGCTCGGCCATGGCCTTGCGTTTGGCGCGCTTGATCTTTTCGAACTTATAGATTTCCGTTCCCTTGCCGTAGTTGACGCCGCCAATGCGATCGGCAAAGAGTTTTTGGAAGTAGGGATCGGACATGCTGATGGGGACCAAACGGGGCTAAGGGGTACAGACTGGGCCGCGTGAACGCACCAGCATGAAGGACGCTTGGGGGGTGTCAAGGGCTCGCGCTAGTTGGCGGCCGCGGGCGGCGACGGATCGGTCGGTTTGTCGTCTGTCGATTCGGCGTCGGGACGCACGATCTTGCCGAACATGTGCCCGCCGTGATCGGCGGCGCTCCAGGTGCCGGCGTACTCGTCGCCGTAGAAGAGCACACGCGCCGTGAATGTGCCGAGACCGGGGACAAAGACCTTCGTCAGCGTGACCACCGGGGTATCGCCGGCCCACTTTACTTCGAGCGGCATCGGCACCTTGGTGTCTTTGCCGTCGTATTGGATGCGCGCTTCGAAGAGCCAGAAGTCGTCTTTGAGCTTTTTGACCTTTTCGATGGTGTACTTGTCGGCCTTGAGGGGGTTGTCGGACTCCTTGCCCGACTCGGTGAAATAGCCCACCAGTTGGGCGCCCGACAGTTTTTCTTCGAACTGTTTGAAGAGTTCCTCCTGCGTCGGAGTGGCCGAGGCGGCCGGCGTGGTATTGGCAGGTTCGGCAACAGGGGGCGCCGCCGAAAGCATTTCCGGCAAGCCAATTGCGACCGCGAGCGTCAGGCAGACGCGATGAAGATATTGTGAGGCGGTTGACATGATGCTCCTCCTATCCGGCGGTTGCTCAAATGCGGCGCGATTGATGGCGGCGAGGCCGCAACGTGAGTCGTTGGCGGTAGCAAGGCACCACTTGGTGGGAGCCTTGCGCGCGCCGACCCGCTTGCAGCCACGAATTGGGAGCATCTTACGCCGCTTGCGCGGCGCCATCTAGTTTTGACACGCGCAGGCCAATGTCGCGCAGTCGCCGCGCCTTACGCCAGCGGCGCAGCAGACGAACGAGTCGTGGTTCTGCCAGACATTCGCACGCCGAGACGCATCAACGAACCGCCTGTGGAAACGTTAAAACGGAGGCAGATCGCCGGCGACGCCGGTGAGGAATGTTGCTTTTCTTGTGAAAAACTCGGGGCTCCGTGGTTGGATCTTGGTCCGCGCCGCATTTGCTCCCGCCGCTGACAAACGCCGTTCACGAAGCGCGCGACAGGAACATGCGTACAGTACACGATCTGGTGTACAAATTTCAAGTCATGTTTTTGAACACTGTTTACATGAGAGGGGAGAAGTGAACCGCCGAGACGCGGAGGCGCGGAGAGGAAAAAGTGGTGAGTGAGGAAGAAAGAAAGGCCAAGGCACGAAGACGCGAGGGAGGAGGATTGACTAGAGATTCGTGAGGAATACCAAAGACCCCCTCACCAGCGACCTACGGTCGCTGCCTCTCCCCCTACTGCGTGGGGGCGAGGCGGAAGAAGGGGATGAGCCGCAGAGGCGCTGAGACGCAGAGAGGGAATAGTGGGGAGGAGAGCGACCAGGTGAGCAGTGGATCAGGCGAGCAGGTGAGGCGGCGCGTGGGCCGGAATCGAATTGCAACGAAAACACGAAAACAGGGGGGGTGAACTCCGAAAACGCCTGTCCGACAACCCCTGGCAGTACCTCGCGATAAGTCCGCAACATCTGATCTAGCTAGGGCTTGCGCGATTCGCCTAGCCGACAAACCGCGGGTGGGGTTTTCGGAGTTTTCGGAATCGCCGTCTGAATTCGAATTGCACCCCGGAGCGGCGACGATCCGGTCACTTGGACGCCGCCGAAGGCTGGAGCGTTTGTCGGTCGCGGAGCGCGCCGGCGTGGTGGGGATCAAGTTTGAGGACCGCATCAAAGGCTTTGATGGCCTCGTCGCGCTTGCCCGCCTGGACCAGGATGTTGGCCAGTAAATATTGCCAATCAGCCGAATCGGGCGCAAGTCTCACGGCGGCGCGGGCCGACTCCTCTGCCGCGGGAAGTTCTCGTTGTCGCCATTGCAGTAGCGCCAATTGGGCATGCGCCGAGGCGTCGGGAGCGAGACGCAGACTCTCGCGCAGCTCGCTTTTGGCCTCGGCCAGTTGCCCGGTGCTCGCCAAGATCGCGGCCAAAGGTTGCCGCAATGCCGGGAGCGAACCAGGGATGGCGATTGCCTGGCGAAAATGCTGGATTGCCCACTGCGTCTGGCCGGCATCGCGCAGCGCCTCGGCCATGCGCGCTTGGGCAATCCAATTGTCGGGCCAGCGCTCGATGGCCAGCGCGTACTCGCGCATGGCGGCGGCGCGGTCGCCACTGTCGCGCCAAGCCTCGCCTTGCAGTCGATGGCCGATGCTGATGGCCTCGCCCCAGGAAGCGGGCGCCGCGCGGACGGCGGCTAGCGCCGTGACCGGGAGCACGATGCCGCAGGTGACAAGCACGGCCAGTGACCGTCGGCTAGCCAATGGTTCGCGGCAAGCGTCCAGCGCCCAGAGCAGGATGACAAACTGCGAGAGGACCTCGAAGACTTCGGTTTCTTCCTGCCAACTGAGGGGGCCAATGCCGGCCGTCCGCCAGCGAATGAGCAAACCGGCAAGGAGGCCAGCGGCGAGCACGGCGACGATTTGTCCACGAGGGACGGGAATACCGAGCGCAGAGACCAGTCGCCGGATGGGGGGGGCCAGGCAGGCCAGTGGCAAGAGGACAAAACCGCTGAGCACGGCCACCAGCCAGGCAAGTTGAAGGTAGTTGAGGCCGAAACTGGGTTGGAACCAAGCCAGGTTGTGCAGGTTGGCCTCGTCCGACGCGTTGTGCGCCGCGACCCAGCCTGGCGTTCGATACTCGACAATGCGCTGCGCCCAACTGGTTTCTTCCAGAAAGCAGAGGAGCAAACCCAGTCCGAATAGCATTGCCAGCCAGCGGCGACGCACCGAATGGAGCGAAACGGCCGCGCGAAAATCTCCGGTCAGCGCCGCCAACAAGAACAGGACGCCGGCGGCCAGGCAGCAGGCCGCGCCCAAGAGTTCAAACACGCCATCCTCGGCGCAGAGCCAGGAGCCAAGCGCCAGATGGCCGGTGGCGCGCAGTACGCCGCGCAGCGAAGCCAGTTCGACGGCGACGACCATCGCGGCCAGCAACCAAAGGCGGGATAGGACTCGCGAATGAGTCGCGGTCGGCGTCGGTCGGCTTTCGGCGGGAGACACGGGCGTCACGCGAGTCGGTAATAGCGAATGGCGTTGTCGTGGAACAGTCGGCGGCGCTCGCTTAGCGGTCGGTCGGCGACGATCTGGTTCAAGGCGTCGTACCATTCGCGATACGAGGCGCCGAGATTGCACACCGGCCAGTCGCCACCGTACATCACGCGGTCGGGTCCGAAGACAGTCAGCGCGTGATTGACAATCGGCGCTAGATCGTCCGCCTGCCACTCTCCCGGTTTGACGAAGGCGATGATGCCCGAGATTTTGCAGACGACGTTCTTTTGTTCGGCGACCGTTGCGATGTCGCGGCGCCAGGGGGCGAGATCGGGGGATTGGACGCTGGCATTGCCGCAGTGATCGAGAATGAACTGCGTGCCCGGACAGGCCTGGATCAGTTTGGCCGCGTCGGCCAGTTCGCCGGGGCGGATGACGATATCGAAGCTGAGGCCAAGCTCGCCGAGCGCGCGAATGCCGGCGATGAATTCTTTTTGCAGGCAGTAACCGGCGGGGGTCGATGGGCCATGCAGCACCTGCCTGACGCCACGCACGTAAGGATGGTCTTTGAATTGTCGCGCGTAGGCGGGGAACTGGTCGCTGATGGGGCGACCGGAGACCACGGCCGCCGCGAGCGGCCCCTCTTTGCGCCGGCACAGCTCCACTATGTAGTCGGCCTCGGCCTGCTGCTGGCTAGGTTCGACATCGACCTCGACATACACGCTTTTTTCGATGGGTATGCCGCGCGTCGCCTCCAGATAATCTTGCATTGAGAAGTCGCGGGCCATGGGCTTGTCGCGCTCGGTCCACGGCAGGTGGAATCGTTTGAGATCCCAGATGTGTTGGTGGCTGTCGACGACAGGAATCATCGCATCCTCCTGGGCATGGACTTGAGCGGTGGCGACGAGCGCCGTCGCCGCGACGGCGCCGGCCACGAACTCGCGGCGTGTGAGCGGTTGTTTCGTGCCAGACATTGGTATTTCCTGGCGGTCTGGTGCTTGGCAGATTGGGAAACGGACGATCTTACACCTGGAGCAGCGGACGCAGGTAGCGCCCCGTGATGCTGGCCTCGACGGCGGCCACGTCCTCGGGGGTTCCTTCGGCCAACAACTGGCCGCCGCGCTCGCCCCCCTCGGGGCCCAGATCGAGAATCCAGTCGGCGCATTTGACGACGTCCAGATTATGCTCGATGACGATCACGGTGTTGCCTAAATCGACTAATCGCATAAGGACGGCCAGCAGACGCTTGATGTCTTCGAAGTGCAGTCCGGTGGTCGGCTCGTCGAGGACGTAGAGGGTATTGCCGGTGCTGGTGCGGGCCAGTTCGGTCGCGAGTTTGATGCGCTGCGATTCTCCGCCAGAGAGCGTCGTCGAAGACTGGCCGAGCTTGAGATAGCCAAGGCCCACCTCGTCGAAGCAGGTCAAAAGCCGCGCCAGTTGCGGATAATTCTCGAAGAAGGCCAGCGCCTCGGCGACAGGCATATCGAGCACGTCGGCGATGCTCTTGCCGCGATAGCGGATCTCCAGCGTTTGGCGGTTGAAGCGCGCGCCGCGGCAGACGGGGCAGGTGACATAGAGATCGGGCAGAAAATTCATTTCAATCTTCTGCACGCCTTGGCCCTGGCACTCCTCGCAGCGGCCGCCAGCGGTGTTGAAGCTGAAGCGGCCGGTGCGATAGCCGCGCAATTTGGCGTCGCGGGTGGTGGCGAAGACTTTGCGAATTTCGTCCCAGGCGCCGCTGTAGGTGGCCAGATTGCTGCGGGGACTGCGGCCAATGGGACTTTGATCGATCGGGATCAACTTGTCGATCAGATCGGCGCCACGCAATCGTTCGAACGGACCCGGCTTGGGCACCGCGAGCCCCAGGTGTCGCAGCAACGCCGGGGTGAGCGTTTCGTTTAGCAGCGAACTTTTGCCCGAGCCACTGACGCCGGTCATGCAGGTGAAGACGCCGAGCGGAAAGCGAGCGGTGACGTGCTTGAGATTGTTGGTGGAGGCGCCTTCGAGGACGATGGCGCGCTTGCTGACGGCTTTGCGCCGAGCGGCGGGCACGACGATTGATTCGAGCCCGGCCAGATAGCGCCCCGTGAGCGAGGCGGGATCGCCGACCACCTGGCTGGCGGGGCCCTGCGACACGATCTGACCGCCGAACTCCCCAGCGCGCGGCCCCAGATCGATGAGCCAATCGGCGACGCGCATCATGGCCTCATCGTGTTCGACTACCAGCACGGTGTTGCCTTGCTGTTTGAGTTCGACCAGGGCGGCGATCAGGCGATCGTTGTCGCGCTGGTGCAGGCCAATCGATGGCTCGTCGAGCACATAGCAGACGCCGACCAGACCGGAACCAAGCCCGGCAGCCAACCGAATGCGCTGCGACTCGCCGCCCGAGAGGGTGTCGGCGGGACGATCGAGCGTGAGATAGTTGAGCCCCACCTTGAGGAGAAAATCGAGTCGCTTGCCAATTTCTTGCGACAGGGGTTCCCCAATCGCGGCCTGGACGCCGCTGAAACGGAGATCGGCGAAGTAGCTGGCCGCCTGCTCGACCGTGAGGGCCGCGATCTGGTGAATGCCGCGCTCGGCGACTTGCACAGCGCGGGCCTCGGGGCGCAGGCGAGCGCCTTGGCAATCGGCGCAGCGGACGTGGCCGCGGAATAGTTCCAGCTTTTCGCGCTCGGCGGTGATGGTTTCGGTGGAGTATTGCTGTTCGAGCAGGGTGAGCAGCCCGGGAAAGCGCTTGCCATCGCCCGACCAGAGTTGTTCGAGTTGTTTGGGGCGCCAATCGGCGAGCGGCAGATTGGCCCACTGTTCGTCGCTGGACAAGAACTCGTTGAGCACCGCCAGTTGCCGCTTGGCGGCGGCGCTTTTGCCATTGCGCCAAGGGGCGATTGCTCCCTTGCTGATCGAGCGCGACGCGTCGGGCAGCACCAACTCGGGATCGAACTGCACGCGGTAGCCCATGCCATCGCAAGCGGGACAAGCGCCGTAGGGACTATTGAAGCTGAAGGTGCGGGGTTCCAACTCGGCCAGACTGATCTTGCAGGTGGGGCAGGCGTATTGCGTGCTGAAGAGCCAATCGCGCCAGGCGCCTTGAGCCGGATCGTTGGCGGCCGCTTCGAGCCAACTGATGACCACGACCCCTTCGGTGTGCTTGAGCGCCAGGCGAATCGACTCGGCCATGCGAGGCCGAATGCCTTCGCGAATCATTACGCGGTCGACCACCGCCTCGATGTCGTGGCTCTTTTGGCGCGTTAACTCGGGCACGGCGTCGATATCGTGAATTTCTCCATCGACTCGCACGCGCACGAAGCCCGCCTTGCGAATGGTCTCCAGCACCTCCTTGTGCTGGCCTTTGCGACCGCGAACCATTGGCGCCAGGATCATGGCCTTGGTCTTTTCTGGCAGGGTGAGCGCCTCTTCCAGAATTTGATCGGCCGTCTGCGGGCGGATACCAACGCCGCATTGCGGGCAGCGTGGTTGTCCGACCCGCGCCCACAAGAGCCGCATGTGGTCGTAGATTTCGGTCACCGTGGCGACGGTGCTGCGCGGGTTTTGGCTTCCGCCGCGCTGATCGATGGAGATGGTGGGCTGCAGGCCGTCGATTTCGTCGACGTCTGGGCGTTCGAGTTGGTTTACGAACTGGCGCGCGTGAACGGACAGACTTTCGATGTATTGCCGTTGCCCCTCGGCAAAGACAGTGTCAAAGGCGAGCGAGCTTTTGCCCGAGCCGCTGAGGCCGGTGAGCACGACGAACTGATCGCGGGGGATATCGAGGTCGATATTCTTGAGATTATGGACCCTAGCGCCGCGGATGCGGATGACGTCTGAGGGGGCAGCAGGCGCGGGCTTGGTGCCGTTCCGCTGGCTGGTAGTGGCTGTCGCATCGGCCATCGAGACGCCCGTGGGCCAAGGCAGTTCGTCTGACATCTCTTGCGTGAGATGGCGCTGCCGGCGCTTCGCCGCGCCTGACAGCTCTTTCGGCAGGGGCCGAAACCACCCACGCTAACAGACGATTTGGCAGGCAACAAGCATTGCCTTGAGAGCTGGCGCCGGCGCCGAACGTTTAGGCGCCTAGCAGCCGCGCGGAGCGCGGACCTCGATGTTGTTGACGCACTCAATGACGCTCTCGTGCCGTGCGACCAACGTCTGCGCCATTTGCTTGAGATAAAAGGAAGAGACGCGTCCGCGTAGGGTCAATATGCCCTCGTGATAGTCGCAGAGCACCTTGCGCAACTCCTGATAGGCGCTCGATTGCAGCCAGTTTTGCACTTGCTCCGCGATTCGTGGACGTGCCGCGACGGCAGGACGCACATGGGCCAGATCGCAGCGCAGCGAGGTGTCGGAGGGAGTGGAGTCAGAGGGAGCATGCATGAACATTCATTTCCCGGATTGAACGCTGGCAGTCGGAGAAGGCATTTTGCAAGAGTGCAAAATACGGGCCATTTGCGAACTGCCTCCACATCAATCAAGGTTTTTTGGCGATTTCCTGGATTCGCACATTCCGCCAACGGACTTCCAGCGGTTCTTTTTTGCCGCCGACGCCATGCACTTGAAGGGCAATCAACCCGCTTGGCGTCATGTCGTCCTGGAGGTCGGCGGCGGGCACATCGTTCAGCCAGGTCTTGATGGAGTCGCCGCGGCACTCGACGCGCAGCTTGTTCCACTCGCCTGGACGGAAAGCCTTGCGAGCCGGTTCATTATTCTTGAGATCGTTCAGCCAGCCGCGGCGAGCTTCGTCGTAAATGCCGGCCGTCCAGGCGCGATCGGAAGGGTCGATCTCGACTTGATAACCATGCACGCGACCGGCCGGAATGACGCGGCGCTTGCCTTCGTGTTCAAAGGGGCGTGGCTCATCGAAACATTGGCTGCGAATCTGCACCCCGGAGTTGAGCGCGGGATCGACTTTGAACTCCAGTTCCAAAATAAAGTCGCCATAGTCGCTCTCGGTGCAGAGAAACGAATTGCCGGTGTTGGGGACGCTGGCGCCAACGATCTCGCCATTTTCGACGCGGTATTTGGCGTCGCCGCCACGCTGCTTCCAGCCGACCAGCGTTTTGCCATCGAACAGGTCCTTCCAGTCGCCGTCATCGGCGCGCGCGGAAGCGAGGCAGAGCGAGAAGAGCACGGCGAGCGTAAGCAGACGAGGCATGATGCGTATTCCGAGCGAGCGAATTGAATTTGCCAAGGCCCAACCGACTGGGCTCAATCGCGATAGTAGCAGAATTTGTGGCCGGTTTTGTCGTTTGTAGCGAGAAAGACCGGCCAGTGCCGCCGGTTGTTGCGGGGGCGGCGGCGCGCATTTAGCATGGACCTTCCTCGGCGGGCCGACGGCAAAACAGCGAGCCATCTCGCTCGATACGCGGTCGCATTTCCTGGCCTGCCGCTTTGTGTGTGGATCGATAGCGCATGAGCCAATTGGCTGAAACCACCGGGCAAGAAATGGCCGCCGCGCCGACCTGGGGGCAGCGACTGGCCGCCTACGTGGCGATTGCCCGGCCCGACTATTGGTTCAAGAACGTGTTCATGGGGCTGGGCGTGATCGTGGCCCTGTTTTACACGCATGAGGCGCTGCATTGGGGCATGCTGTGGCGGGTGCTGTGGGGATTGGCCGCCACCTGCCTGACCGCGTCGAGCAACTATGTGATCAACGAGATTCTCGACGCGCCGCTCGATCGTCATCATCCGACAAAGCGCGAGCGGCCGATCCCGTCGGGCAAGGTCTCTGTGCCGCTGGCCTATTGCGAATGGTTCTTGTTGGCGGCAGTGGCGCTGACGATGGCATGGCAACTGAACGTGCCGTTCTTTCTGTCCGCGGCGGCGCTGCTGGGCATGGGACTGCTCTACAACGTGCCTCCGGTGCGGCTTAAAGAATTGCCGTACGTGGATGTGCTGTCGGAGTCGGTGAACAATCCGCTACGGCTCTTGTTGGGCTGGTTCGCGGTGACCTCGGCGGCGGTGCCGCCGTTGACGTTCATCGCGTTCTACTGGATGGTAGGGGCGTTCTTCATGGCGAGCAAGCGCTTTGCCGAGTATCGCTCGATCGACGATCCGGCGGTCGCGGCGGCGTATCGTCGCTCGTTCGGCTATTACAACAGCGAACGGCTGATGATCAGCATGTTCTTTTACGCCACGGCGGCGGCGCTATTGTTGGGCATGTTCATCGTGCGCTACCACCTAGAACTGGTGCTCAGCGTGCCGCTGATTGCGGGATTTTTCAGCTACTACCTTCACGTGTCGCTCAAGCCGGACAGCGCGGCGCAGCAACCCGAGCAGCTTTATCGCGAGCTGGGCTTGATGGCCTATTTGGTGCTGTGCGTGGGGGTGTTCGTGGGTCTGATGTTCGTGCGGATTCACGTGTTGTACGAGTGGTTCAACGTGGCCGAATCGGGTTTGCCGCCGTTGTGGGAACTGTGAGCGCCAATACTCTCCCACCGGCCGATGGCGCCGCGCCGCGCGACGTTGCGGCGGCCCGGCCGCGCCGCGTCTGGCTGATTCTGGCCGCGATACTGGCGGTTGGCTTGGTGGCGCGCGTGGCGCTG
>JAIBBY010000040.1 GCA_019694455.1 Pirellulales bacterium | reverse complement strand
TGATCGTCGATACCTGGCAGAACAAACGCAATCGGATGAAACAGGTGTGCACCAATTGCCATACCGACAATTATGTCAACGCGTTCTACCAGCAATACGACGACTTCGTGATCAACTACAACGAGAAGTTCGCCAAGCCAGGACAAGCGATCATGGGCGCGCTGCGTTCGGCAAAGCTCATTTCAGAGCAGGAATTCGACGAGCCGATCGAGTGGACGTGGTTCTACCTTTGGCACCATGAAGGACGCCGCGCTCGCCATGGCGCCTCCATGATGGCCCCAGACTACGCTCATTGGCACGGCATGTACGAAGTGGCCGAACGGTTCTATCAAGGACTCGTGCCCGAGGCCCGCGAGTTGGCCGATCAGGCAGCCGAGCACGGCAATGCGGAGGCCGCTGAATCGGTGCGCAAAGTCATTGACGAGATTCTGGCGCGACCAGAACACAAATGGTACGAAGCTCATCGCATACAGCCGCCGCAGGCGGCGAAAATCTCATTGCCAGCGCAGGTCGCCGAGGATCGCGTTGAAGCGCCCTAAACGGCCGATTCGCGCATGACGGCCATCGGCGCGCGTTATGAACTTGCCGTCTCCGCGTCTTCACGCCGTTCACCGCCGCTCGGCAGCGTATGCGCCGTGCCCAATAGCGCGCCGGATCCGGCGCCGTAACGCAGGATCGAGCGTACCGTCGTCAGCATGGAGGCCTCGAGCGGACGGACGCGATCAGCGGTCATGAAGTAAAGCGACCCCACTGCGGGAGTAGGCGCGCTCGGCACGTAGACCGTGACCAGCGAGTTGGGGGCGCGCTCGATCACAAAGCCGAGTACCCAGCAATCGTCAAATTGGATTAGCGCGGCGGGCAGTCGTGATTCGGCGTCGCTCCCCGTTAGGCTGTGGGTCAAAGCCCTGACCAGCGAAAAGCCGGGCAAATGACGCAAAAATATAGAATCGACACGCTGGCTCATCGCGCGCCCGGGCCGCGTGGCGATCACCAAGCCGGCGAAGAACGAGAGCAGCACCAGCACCAGGATCGCAAGTAGATCGACGATCAAGACGCCGGCAAACTGTTCCGTGGGAAACAACCTGGCGACCGGCCGCAGGAGGTCTGCCGTCTGCCGCAGCGCCGCTCCGATGATGACCAGGCCGACGAGCAACGGCGCCACGACTAGCGCGCCCCCCAACACGGTCGCCTTGAAGTATTGAGCGAGGGCTTTCACAGGTCTGCCTTTCCCAACAGGATTCGTGGTGTTCTCAATGGAGCACATCATATCTGCGCGCTTATGGCGGCAGGAGATTTCTTCCGCGTGGCGGAAGCAAGAGGCCAACGAGCGCCAATGAGAGATCGGCGCGGGCAATACTTTCGCCGCACGATCGCGCGCTATTTCTGCTCGGCGGGCGCGATGGTAAGCCAGGGCTGCTCGGTTCGCTGGGTTCGTCCGGCGATGGCCGCCATGGCACGGCGCGACATGGGGGGCGCGCCGGCTGCCTCTCCCACGCACTGAATCGGCCCGGTGAATGGTTCGGCGCCGGCGACAATCGTCAGCTTGATCTGTTTGGCCGTGTCTCCCTCGGGGGCCGAGGTGATAGCCTCTGCTGTCGCTCCGGCGGGCAGGCCAACTAGCCGCACCGAGATAGGCTCGGCAAAGCCGTGGCGCCGCTCCACCTGAACCGGGATTTCGAGTTTGCCTCCGGCGGCCAACACGAAGGAATCGCGATCGAGTGAAAGCGCAAAGTCGGGCGCCGCGGCCTCGCAGGTGAGGCGATACACATATCGCTCTCCGCCCTGTCGATGCAAATCGCTGATCTGCGCGCGATAGTCCCCCGCTGCGGGGACGGCAAAGACCAACTCGCCGTCGCGCTCGGCGCCAATGTCATCGACACGCGCCAGCAACTTGCCAGCGGCGTCTTGAACTTCGATCACCGGGTCGAGCGGAAAGCCCAGCGCCCGACTCTCGGCGCGGAGCAGCACCTTGGCGCCGGCCGGCGCGTTGAATTGATAAACGTCTTTGTCGCGCGGCGCGTCGATTCGTCCTGTCACCGTCACAGGCCACGGCACGCATTGCGGCTGATCGACGCCATTGGGTTCGCTCTCCACGATCGCGGCGTGGTCGACCCGCGGCACCATATAGCTATTGGCCAGCGCCGGATGCCGGGCCAATAGCAGTTTGCCATCGGTCGAAGGAACTGGAACGATTTGCCGCGCCTCGGGCGGGATGTTCCAGCCGACTGGTTCAACGCTCTGCTCGCCGTTGGCCACGGCCAGCGGCAGCGTGTAGTCGATCCAACCGCTAGTCGCCAGCGTTAGGCGGTAGATGTAAGTGTCGTGCCCAGCCAGCGAAATGGAACTATTGGGATCCGCGGGAAAGCCCAACAGGCGAACTAGGTACGTGCCTGCCCGCGGCGCGGTGAACACCAGTTGTGGATCGAGTCCTTGCGAGTCGTCATTCTCTTGCAGTACAAAACCGCGCTCGTCGAGCACCTGCACAATGGCGTCGAGTGGCGCCGCGAGGACTTGGTTGGCGTCGACCCGTGCGACTAGCGTCTGACCATGCGCCAGGCTCACGGCGTACAAATCGACATCGCCGGTGCGCTCGAGCCGGCCATTTAGCACCTGATTCGCCTGCGCAATAACTTGTGGCTTCTGCGGCAGATCGTTGGGCTCTGCCTCATTGATTTCCGGCATTTGGCCAACGACGAACGGCACGGGGCGGCTGGCGCCTTGAGCGTTGTATAGCCGCGCCCAATAGGCGCCCGGCAACGCGTCGGCGGCAACCACTGCCTGCAATTTCCCAGACTCGGGGAGCGGTTCGAGCGCCACGCCGGCGCGATCGACCCAAACCTTAGGCGGCCACGAATCGAATTTGCCCTGCGCGGTCAGTTGCGTTGTGGCGCCAATTGGCGCGCCGGCGGGAAAGAAATAGCTGAGATCGGGAGGGGCCCCGAAAAGAGCGGGAGCGGCGACCAGGCAGATCACCGAGGCGACAAACACGCCGTGCCATAGTCGGCTTTGCGACATCAGCCCATCAACTCGCTGATTGGATTGGGATTACTGACCAGATGCGCCGGCCGGCCATTGGGGGCGTAATACATTTTGTTGGGATCGATGCCGAGCTTGGAGTAGACGGTCGAAACGAAATTCTCCGGCGCCAGTAGTCGATCGATCGGGGCGAAGCCGTTCTTGTCGGTGGCGCCAATCACTTGGCCTCCGGGCGTGCCGCAACCAGCGAACAAGATCGACATGGCGTTGGACCAGTGATCGCGGCCGGACTTGTCTTGTCCGGCGAGCGTGGAGATCTTCGGCGTGCGGCCAAACTCGCCCAAGGCGACCACCAGCGTGGTTTCCAACATTCCGCGCGCTTCGAGGTCGGTGATGAGCGCGGCGATCGCCTGCTCGAAGGGAGGCATGCGGCGCTTGATCGCGCCAAAGATGTCGGAGTGGTGATCCCAGCCCCCCTCGTTGAGAGTGATGAAGGGCACGCCCGCTTCGACCAATCGCCGCGCGAGCAGGGCGCGCTGACCAAAGGTGTTTTCGCCATAGGCCTCGCGCGTCCCTTTCGGCTCGGCGTGGATGTTGAAAGCGCGCTGCGCCGATTCGCTCGTCACCAGATTGTAGCCTTGCTGGTAGTACTCATCGAGCGCGTTGACCGGGTCGGCGGCCGCCTCGTCGGCGATGCGGATCATGCGGTCGACCACGCCCCGCAGGTCGCGGCGCTTGAGCGACCGGTCGTCGGCCAACCCTTCCGGTGGCGCCACATCGCGCACGCGAAAGTCCTTGTGATTGGGATCGCCGTTGACCACGAACGGCGCATAACGGGCGCCCAGAAAATTCGGTCCGCCAGAGCGCGTCATGCTCGGCATGGAAAAGTAGGCGGGCAATCCCCCCTGGCTGCCGCGCTCCAAGGCGGCCACCGATCCCAGGCTGGGATGAAAGCTGACAAACGCCCCACAGCCCACCGGGATGCGCGGCGGCGAGCCGGTCATCATGTAGTGATTGCCGGCGCCGTGGTTGCCCTGGTTGTGGCACACCGAACGGACAATGGCCAGTTTGTCGGCCATCTGCGCCAATCGCGGCACATACTCGGAGAAGTAGACGCCGGGGATCTTCGTGCCGATCGCCCCCAACTCGCCACGAAACTCGGCGGGCGCCTCGGGCTTGGGATCGAAGGTTTCGAAGTGCGACGGTCCGCCATCCATCCAGATGAGGATGCAGCTCGTTGGCCGCTTGAGCGGCGCCGGCGACGACGCTTCATTGGCCTGGCCGGCCAGTCGCAGCAGATCGACAAAGCCGCCCCCCGCCAACACGCCAAGTCCCAATTGCAGACAATCTCGGCGGCTGAAGCCTTCGCAATTTCGATTGACGCTCATCGAGAAGCTCCTACAAGGGGGTCCGCGTTCTAGTCCTTGAACACAAACTCGGGCGAGTTAATCAGGGCCCACAACAGGTCTTCGACGATTGGTCGCCGTTCCCCCGTGGAGAACAGCGCTGTGGTGGCGGCCGATTCTTCGCTAGTGGGCGGACGTGAATAGCACGCCAGATACAGTTCTTCGACGATCGCCGCGGGGGGCTGATCGCTCTTGGCCAGCCGCGCAGCGCGGCCGGCGTCGCTCACCACTTTGTTATGCAAGCCGGGCGCGTTCATCAGGTGCAGCGCCTGCACCATGGTCGTGTCGGGCGTGCGCTCGCACGGCGGGTCCTGATTCGCGTCGGGACGGCCAAAGGCGTCGAGGAACAGCGAGTCGACGCGGTGCGTCCACAGCTCCACCGCCCGCGAGCCAGAGGGCATCGCTTCAAACGACTCGGGGACCTCGGTCACGTCGCAGATCGCGTCGAACAACGTCTCAGCCCGTAGACGCTGGCGATAGTGCCGCGAGTAGTTGCGAGTGTCGGCCACGTTGCGCTCGCCCGGCAACGACGACAAACCGTAGACGTACGATGAGGCGATTAGCCGGATCAATCGCTTCAGGTCGTACTCACCGGCGCGAAACTCCTCGGCCAGGGCGTCGAGCAATTCTGGATTGCTGGGGGGATTGGTCGCCCGCAGATCGTCGACCGGATCGACGAGTCCGCGCCCCATCAGTTCGGCCCAGACGCGGTTAACGGCCACGCGCGCAAAGGGCTGGCGACCGTCGGCCAGCATCCAATCGACCAGCACCACGCGTGGATCGTCTTCGGGGCCGATCTCGCGCGCCGCGCCAAACAGCGGACGCGGCGGCAGCGTCTCACCTGTCAAGGGGTGGCGGACGTCGCCACTGTCGGCGGTGAAGATGATTTCTTCGCCACCGGAGATGGGTGGCGATAGGCCGGTACCCTTGTAGCCCACCCGCGCAAAGAACGCGGCCAGGCTGTAAAAGTCCTTCTGTCCCCAAATTTCGAATGGGTGCTGATGGCACTTGGCGCATTCGAGCCGCGTGCCGAGGAATAGCTGGCTGACGAGCGTGGTGATCTCGTCCGGCGAGCGTCGATCGCGAAAAATAGTGGTCGCGCCGTTGCGCCAAGTGCTGCCTTGCGCGGTGACGAGTCCGCGCACAAACTGGTCGTACGGCAGATTGCGCCGAAACGCGTCGCGCAGCCAGGCGTCGAGGCTGCGGGTGGCCTTGATGCCAACGCGATACGGATTGGGCCGCAGCAGGTCGGCCCATTTGTTGGCCCAATGGTCGGCGTACTCCGGACGCGCCAGCAGCGCGTCGATCAGCTCGCCGCGCTTGTCGGGCGACGCGTCGGCCAGAAAATCGCGCGTTTCTTGCGGGGTGGGCAACCGGCCGATGATGTCCAAATAGAGTCGCCGCAGCAGTTTGCTGTCGGCGGCCGGCTCGCTGGGAGTGATGCCAAGCGTTTGCAAGCGATTCCAAACATGGCCGTCAATCACGTTGTAGCGTGGCAGCCCGGCGTAAACTTGCGGATCGACGGAGTCGGCCAGCGGCACGGCCGTGTTCCAGGTGGCGATGTTGCCCATATAGCGCGCCATGATGCTCGCCTCGCCAGGGAGCGCGCCGGCGGTCAGTTGCCCTTGTCGGTCGACCGACACCACCGCCGCCTCGTTGGAAGCAAAGCTAGTCAGGCGGGTCACATCGCGCGTTGTGCCATCCGAATATTCGGCGGTGACCACCAATTGCTCGCGCGAGTTGGCCGGCAGCACGTGCTGCGCAGGCGCCAGCGCGATGCCCACGACGGTGGGATCGTCCTTGGTGGCCCGGGGCATGCCGGTGGCGATCCAACGGCGGACCGTCTGGTACTCGGGCCCGGCGGGATCGAGCCGCTTGCCGCCGCCATGGGGCAGTTGGGCGCTGGGCTTTTGCAGCAGCAAACTGTAATCGGGCGCAGCCGGAAACACGCGCCGACCACGGCTTTGCAGTACGATCGAGTCGTAGTCAAAATTGGGGTCGAACCCCAACAGCGACAGCGCAAAGCCATTTTGACCGCGGGCCTTGCCGTGGCAGGCGCCGGTGTTGCACCCAGCCGCCGTGAAAATCGGCTGCACATCCAGCTCAAAGATCACGCGCGACGAGTCACTCTCAAGCGCCGCCGGCGGAAGGCGATTGGCCTCCGCGCCGCCGGCAACCTCCAGCATCAAACAAAGCGCCGCGAGCAAGCTCACAAGCGCGAGGCGGGCGATGGAACGAGCGGTGTGCGACATGGCGGGGCGCATGGGGCGGGCGGGTCGTGGCTGCCTGCGCGGCAGCCGAAGTGACCCTTAGGCTAACCCATTCACCACCATCCATCAACAATTATCCATCTGTTGACGTTTCGGCCGCTGGCTCGCGCTCGGCGTCGGAGCCACGGTCGCGCCGCGGGCCGCCCCGCGAAAACAGCTTCAAAATGTTGGTCAGCTCTTCTTTGTTGATGCCGCCATCGCGATCGCGGTCGGCCAGCAATAGTCGTTCGCCCATTTCGTCGGGCAACTCATCCTTGGTCAACTTGCCGTCGCGATTCGCGTCGAGGGCCGCAAAGACCTTTTCGGGATCGATTCGGCCAAACGCGCGGCCGAGCGATGCGTTTTCTGGCACGCTCCCTTTGGGATAAACCTCGACATAAAAGCCAATCATCATCTCTTCAAACGTCTGGTCGCCCCAGGTCACCTGTTTGGTCGGATCGGGATTGGAGAGATTGTTCTCCGAGTTGTCCCAATGCGCGGTGCAAACCAGCCGCGTTCCCTTGGGAAGGGTCTTTGGCTCGGTCAGGTTATAGGTGGTTTGCCAGTTGAAGTCGTAGGCCGGCACGTCAAGCAAGATCTCCTGCTCGCCGTTGGGGTAAAACGCTTCGTACCGGAACGCCTTGCCACGCGTGTGCATATGTGGGGTCATGTTCAAAAGCGTGATGTCGTGCTCCAGCGTGTTATCGGCCGTGACCTGATAATCTTCGGCGCCCGCCGGAATCACAAAGAAGGGGGTCATCACCGCTGTGCTCCGCGCCACGTGGGTCACCTTGGCGGGGTCGGCAAACCGAAAGCCCACAAAGCTGCGATCCTTCTGCGGCGAACCGTTGGGGGTGTAGTGCATTTGAAAGATCAGCTTCGAGCCGGCCTTCACGTGCATGGCGGTCGTGCCGTCGGTTTGCACCATCGGGTTCATGCCCGGCGCATAGCCGGCGATCAAACTTCCGTTGGTGAGGCCAACACCTTCAAATTCCCCGCGACCGCCGCGGTTGCCGCCGCGCTGCGCCAATCGGCGCCGTCGCCGCTGTGGCTGGTCGTCGCCGCTTCCGTCGGAGGCAGCCGACTCCGGCTTGTCCCCCGCGCCACCCTCATCGCGCGGGCGCGCGGCACGGCGGGTATTGGGGGGCGCCACGAAAACCAGAATGTGATGAACCGTCTCCAAATTGCCCGGCCGCGCCTCGGCGGCCATGATCCATTTGTCTTCGGTCCAGCCGGGATCAACCACAAAGTGGTAGTAATCAATCACTCCTTCGGCCGCCACATCAACCGGCTCCTCGGTGGCGTAGATGATCTGGTCGGGTTCGCCAATCGTCCAGCCTTCGGTAAATTCCTTCGGCGCCGGCAGGTCGGACGGGTTACCCTCCGGGCAGCCGTTCTCCACCCAGGTGGCGATCAACTTTTTGTCGTCGTCCGACAAGCGCAGATCGTTTTGGAAATGTCCGTACTTGGGATTGGCGTGCCATGGCGGCATGCGTCCCTGGTCGACGACCTCACGAATCATTTCGCCCCAGCCGACAACGTCGGCGTAGTTGGTCATGGCGAAGGGACCGATGCGTCCTGGTCGATGACACTCAAGGCAATGTTGTTGAAAGATGCGCGCGATCTGATTGCTGTAGGTCACCGCGCTATCGGCCTTCACGGGACGCACGCGGCCGATGAAGCAGCCAATCGCTTCGGTCGACGGCACGCTCACCGACTTGCCGGCCAGCAGTTCGTCGACCGCCATGGCCAGATCTTCGCGCGTGGCGCTTGGTCGTTGAAAGCCGACTCCGTCGTCAAAGCCGTACTGGTCGTCGATCCGCCCTTGGTAGCGGACGACGCGATCGCGATCGAGCACGTACACCACCGGAGTGCGCTCGGCGCCAAACTTGTCGGCCACCTCGTTGCCGGTGTCCTTAAGAATGGGGAACTCAATATTGTGGCGCACCGCGTACGCGCCGATCTCTTGCAGCGAATCCTGCTGATTGGAGTCGATGCCGACAAGCGCGACCTTGTCCCCCCAGCGCTCGCTCAGTTCGGCCAGCCGCGGCCCATATAATTTCGCCAAGGGACATTCGGTCCCCACGAAGGCGACCACCACCACGTCGCGATCCTTGAAATCGCTGAGTTGGTAGTCCTTGCCGAAATGACTCTTCAGAGTGAAGTCGTCGATCTTGCGGCCGATCGCTTCCGCCGCAACGGCGTTCGCCGCGATCAGCAAGACGGAGCACAACAAGAGAACCCCAAACGCAGCACGTCGCATGATGGCGCCTCGCGGGAAGAAAGGTCGCAGAGTTTGAATTGGATTGGCGGACGCCATTGTCGAACGACAATGTGGGAAATTCTCGATCGGCGTCCTGGGCAATTATTCTAGACTTTGCGGGAAATAAAAGCACGCTCGATTCCGCGAGCACCGCCCCCCCATCGGAGCTATTCACGCACCTCGGAGCTAGGGCGTAGCCAATAAGAGAACTCCGGCGCGGTGAACGCCTCGCGCGCCTGCTCGCTTTCGCGATTGAGGACCGTCGGACGCCGGACGCCTGGTAAATAGCAGATATCGAACAACTCTTGGCACCCCGCGGTGAAGCGCAGCATGCCAATCGATTGACCGGTGCGCAGATCGACCACTGCCAAGCCACATTGCAACTGGCTAAATCGCTCATGGACGGGCAATCCGCCAAAGATGTGCCGCTCGCGAATTTGCGAAAGGCCAACCACTGCATAGGGGCCGACGAAGCACAGGCCGCGCAGGTAGCCGGGCAGCGCGCAGACCACGGTATGGTCGCCGCGAACCAAATTGGCGCAGATGAATTCGCCCTTGCCAGAGTTGAGCAACCACAGCGCGCCATCGTAAATGCGTGGCGAGTGCGGCATCGACAAGCCGCGCAGGACGACCTGATTGTTCGCCACGTCGACAACGACTCCGCCGCGCGCCTTCTGGTCACGCCAGCCACCCACGGCGTCGCTTTCTCCGAGGGCGGTGACGAATCGTGGAACGCCAGCCTCAATCGCCAGGCCATTCAAATGGCAGCGATCCTCAGGGGCAAGTTCGCTAATGAACGGCGGGCGCCAGCGCGGCAAAAAGCTATAGTCGGCGCCCGGTTGGCAGAGACAAGAAAATCTGGTGTTCACCAGCCACAAGCTGTCGGCGCCGAAGGCCACATCGTGCACATTCGCGTCCCCCGTGATGAAGCTGGCGCGAGGTAGATACAACGCGTCGTAGCGCCCCGGTTCCTCCTCGACCAGGTCGGGAGCTAGCAACGGCGCATTGGCCAAGAGCAACACCTCGTGCCGAGTGGCGATCGCCAGCCGATTCTCATGGGCGGCCAGGCCCATCGGCTTGTCGAACTCGCGCATCAACAGCGAGACCTGCGCGCCGTTCCAACCGACAAGCGCCAAGCGGTTGGCCTGATAGGTGGTTACCGCCAGCGATCCGCCAAGCTGCGACATCCAGGCAGCGAAACCCGCATCGAGCTCGCACGTCACCAGACAAGGCTCGGATTGCGGCGTCAACGATTCGCGATCGGTCATGCGCGGACTCCTCGCCCGATAGTCATGGCCTGCGGCGCGCGTCTATCTGGCCGCGCGTCCGCTCAGGCGATGTCGGTGCGAGTTTCCTCGACAAGCCAATCCGGGGTCAAGTCAACGCCGATTGTGACCAGGAACCAGTCCTGATCAGCATCGCCGAATACCTGATCCACCGCGCTGTCGTTGGAAATGTTGACTCCCGGCTGCAAGAAGACATTGCCGTTGTTGCGCGGACCCACGCCCGTCCCCGATAGGTTCGCCACCCTTTCCGCATAGGTGCGCGCGCTGGTCCATTCCGCTCGCACGGCGGCCAAGTCGCCATTGGCGGCGGGACGGTGCATCGCGGACACCAGCAAATCTTCTCCCGCGCCGCCATGCATGGTGTCGGCGCCGGCGGTGATGCTCTTGATGGTGACGATGCCAAGGTCGCCAATCAGCACGTCGCGCCCATCGCCACCGTTGAGCGTGTCGTTGCCGCCCTCAGCGCCGTCGCCGCCCACCAGGATATCGTCGCCCAATCCACCATCAGCGGTGTCGTTGCCGCCACCCGTGTACAGGATATCGTTGTCGGCCTCGCCAAAGAGCAGGTCGGTTCCTCCTTCACCGCCATCGGCGTCGCCATAGATGACGTCGTCGCCATTGCCACCATAGACGGTGTCGCCGGAGGTCAGCGAGCCTTCGGCGCCATCGGCGTAGATCGTGTCGTTGCCGTCGTCACCGTAGATGGTGTCTGGGGCGCCTTCGCCACCATCGCCATCGCCGTAGATCGTGTCGTTGCCCGCGCCGCCATGAATGGTGTCGCTGCCGAGGAATTGCTTGGCCAAGGAGACGCCGGGCGTGGTCGCATGTTCGCCAAACAGAATATCGTTTGCGCTGCCACCTTGGAGCAGATCGGCGCCGCGGCCGCCATAGAGCCGTGCCACAATGGACAGGGCGCTGGCGTTGAGCGTGTCGTCGCCATCGCGGCCATGCGCCACCACAGCGCCAGTCACGCCAGCCACATCGACGCTCTCGTTCACCACGGAGCCATTCAGCAGTGTGCTGTCGACACGGATCGTCCCCGGCGCGACAACGGAGAACGCCACGGCGTCATTCGCGGTCGTGCCGTACCAAACCAGGTCGGTAACGCCAGCATTAGGAACGAGCGCGTATGCCAACACATCGATCGTTGTCGATGCGCTGGAGCTAACCCCGCCGTCTTTGTCGGTGGCGGTGACGCGCACCGTTTGCAAGCCGGCGACATTAAACACATGCGATACTTGCAACCCCGAGGCGCCGCTGGCGGTTTCGTCCACCGTGCCGTTTCCATCCCAATCGATGGCGAACGTGAAAGGCGCCGCCTGATCGGCGCCCGCCGGGTCCGTGGCGCTGAGGGTTAAGGTGGCCGTTGCGCCTCGTGGCGCGGTGGCTGGGCCACTCACGCCAGCCGTGGGCGCCGCGTTGTTCACGGTCAGTGTGACCGGGATCGAATCAACGCTGCCGCCGTCGCCGTCGTTCACTCGCACGGTGACTTGCCGCGTGGCGGGCCCATCGGCGATACCGAGCGCGACGAGCTGCGCCCAAGTCAACGTCGCGTTGTCGCCGATCGCATCATCAAATACGCCATCGCCATTGATGTCCCAAGAATAACTGAGCGGATCCGCGACGCCCGCCGGATCGCTGGCGGCTGCGGAGACGGCCAGGCTCTCGCCTTCCTGAATGGCGGGCACGGAAACCGAGTCGATCGTGGGCGCCAGATTGTTGATCGTCAGCGCGACGGCGGCAGAAGTCGTGACATTGCCCTGTCCGTCATCAACGCGCACGCGGACCATGTTGGCGGCGACTTGGTTGTCGACGATTCCCAGCGCATTGAGTTGCGCCCAAGTCACCGTGGGTGTCAGTCCGCTGGCATCGCCGAAGACATCATCGCCGTTGATGTCCCACGTGTAGGTCAGCGCGTCGAGGTCGGGATCGCTCGATAAGGAAGCGTTGAGCGCGAGCGTTCCCCCTTCGTCAATCACATAGGGGCCTCCCGCATCGGCCACCGGAGGCAAGTTGACGCGGTAGCGCTGTCCATAGTTGCCATAGCCGGACCCATCTTGCGCCGCGCTCGACCACACGACAATGCTGTTGCCATTGTCGTCCATGGCTACGGACGAGAAAAATTGATTGCCGGTGGTGTACGTATTGGCGCGAAACTCAGCGCCTTGCGGCACGCCAGCGGCGTTGTAGCGCTGGGCGTAGACGCCGTACAGGCTGCCGTCCTGTTGCAGATTGGGCGCCGGCGGAGGATCGGCGGCTGCCACACCGCTGGACCAACTGACGACAAAATTGCCGCTGGAATCCATGGCCAGCGACGGCAAGAACTGTTCGCCATCGGTGTAGGTGTTGACGAGGAATTCGTTGCCTTGGGCGGTTCCCGCGGCATTGTAAAGTTTGGCGTAGGCGTCGGTGCGCAGCAGATCGCCGTGATTGCTCGCCCAGGCGATGGCAAAGCCTCCCGCGTGCATCTTTACCGTGGGAAAGAACTGTTGTCCGCTCGTGGTATTGTTCACCAGGAACTCGGTTCCCTGTGCCGAACCCGCCGCATTGTAGCGCCGCGCGTAAACTCCAAAACCGCCCGAGGCGTCTTGTCCATAGGCGTTCCAGGCCACCACAAAGTTGCCGGCCGTGTCCATCGCCATGGTGGGCAGGCCCTCAAAGCTATCGGTGGTGTTGTTCACACGAAACTCGTTGCCTTGGGCAGTTCCCGCAGCGTTGTAGCGGCGCGCATAGACGCCGTACAGCACGCTGTCTTGCGGCAAGGGGAAGGTGAGAACGTCTTGCGTGCCGCTCTGCCAGGCGAGCGCGAAATTGCCCGCCGCGTCCATGGCGATCGAAGGCGAGTTCTGTTCGTAAGTCGTGCTCTGGTTGACTCGGAATTCCGTCCCTTGCGCGACGCCTGCCGCGTCGTAACGCTGCGCGTAGACATCGGTGTTGCCAGACGCTTTGCTCGTCCAGGCAATGACGAATGCGCCGCTGGCGTTCATGGCAATCACGGGCTGGGCTTGATCGGCGGCGGTGGTGGTGTTCACCAAGAACTCGCTGCCTTGCGCTAGGCCTGCCGCGTTGTAGCGCTGCGCATAGACTCCCGCGCCGCTTCCGTCTTGACCGTAACTCACCCAGGTCGTGACGAAGTTGCCGCTGCCATCCATCGCCACCTTGGCGTATTGCTGATTGCCGACGGTGGCCGTGTTGATCAAGAACTCCGGTCCGGCAGGATTGATCGACAGCAAGCGGCGTTCTTCCAGCCCCTCGCAGCGCAGAGTGCGCGACTTGGCAGCGGAAGGGATTCTATCCGTCGAACGACGCCAAATTGCAGGTAAGCGCATTTGGATCCTTCTCAAGTGTGGACGAGGGCTCTCGTGCCCATGATGGGGTGCGATTCTCAGCCAGAGGCGGCCGCAATATGCCGCCGTCAAGCGACAAGCTGCTACTGGCAGACAAAGGCGGGTGAGACAGTTCCGTTGAAGTGCCACTGGCCAACACAAATGCGCGGCGCAAGCCATTGGCTTTCGTGATTTCCTGGCGGCATGAACGGTGCAAGGTAAAGCGGAGAGAGCCGAACGTCAAACGCTAGCAAGTGCGCGTGAAGCGAGTTTAATGTTGGTGGCGCCGTGCGAATATGCCGGCGGAGCAACATTTCAGCCAACAGTAACCGGAGGCGCGCGATAAGGATTCTCCTCGAGTGTTACCCCTTCCGGCGCGCGCAGATCGATGTTTTGCAACAGGTGGTCGGCTTCTCCCAGACTGGGACGAAACACCGCCTGCTCGCGATGCCGCGTCCAGATCACCATCGTTCCGGCCCAATGGTCGCCAAGCCGTTGTCCACCGCCAACCTGTAGCGCGGCGATGATGGCGCTCAAAGGTGTGAGCAGCGCGAGAGTTCGCTTGATGCACGCTGCCAGCCCGGCCGGTTGACCGCTACGAGCGTCGATCACCCGCAGACCAAAGAGCGCCTTGCCCGGCGAGGCGCCGGCGCCCAACAGATGATCGCGCGCCGCCAGTGGGACGATGGTAAGTGCGAGTGTAGCCACCGGCAGCGCGGCAGCAATGACGGAGCGTCCTTCGAGGGCGATGTAAATCGCCGCCGAAAAGAACCACGCCGATACCGAGGCGACTTGCCAGAGGATCAAGTCGAACAAGAGCGCGGCCCGGCGACGATTGACGAATGCCAAGCCACAGCGCTGACAGACCCAGTGACCATACAAATGGCGTCGTCGTTCGGTGCCAGCGCCGCACAGCGGACAGCGCCAGTCGGCTGCGCCGCGCGCGGCGCCGATTGAATGTGAAGCGACGTCGTGCATCACCAACCTAGCAATTTGGCAAGCCGATAAGCCAACATGGCCAGGCAGGCAAAGTATGCCGCGTTGGCGAGGCGCAGCGCGGATAGCTCCGCGCGATCAATCCACATCGCCTGCATAGGGGAGAATGTCAGCGAGCGCGGCGCGTGATCAACTGCCCACGATCCACCCCGGTATCCCAGCGAAAAAACGAGCGCCGCGGCCAACACCAGCCACTCGCCGCGAGCTTCCTCGTATAGCACGCGGCCGGCATTGGCGACAATTGGCAACAGCGCGCTCGACAGCGCCGGTTCCGCCTCGATCTCCGTGATGGCGATTGCATCGCGGGCCGGCGGCGCGGGTGTCGGCTCCGCGGCGAGCGCGACGCCAGAAGACTGCGCCAGCAGTCCCAGTGCGGCGGCCATGCAGCGCGCGTGCTCGCCGCAAAATAGTTTGCACAGCGACTTGATGGTGAATGAAGCCGAGTTCATGACGCTCGTCGCCTTCCGATGATGCCTTGCGCGCTGCACGTGTCCCTATTGAATAAGGACGTAGGCGGTCGAGATGCGACAATCTGAACAGAAAAAAATCGGACGGTGAAAAACTCGCGGCGCGCGAACTTTTTTTTTTGCGCGCGGCAATTTGGTTTTGCCCACGCATTAATAGTTTGTCCGGTGAGGGGTGCTTTTCTCGTCTAGTTAATTAGAGGGGTGCGTGGAGGGTTCCGCGTGACACAACCTAGAGTGGGCGACGCCAAAGGCTATCCGGCATGGAAATGCGCGCGCTGGATTCGAAAAACGTTCGACCACTCGGCGGTTTTCAACCGCACGGCGTTCGCACAACTGCGCCGCAATCGCTGGAGCAACTGTTCGATTTCTATCGCGGCTATCTGCTGTCGGCCGCAGCGCGGCGCTTGAGCACCGACTTGCAGACCAAGGCGAGCCCCTCGGATCTAGTCCAAGAAACTCTCGAAACCGCATACCAGGTGGTGGACCGGTTTTCTGGCGAATCCGAAGCCGAACTGCTGGCTTGGCTCATGCGCATCTTGCAGCGCCGCTGCAACACCGCACGGCGCCGCTATCGCGACACGCTCAAGCGTCGGTTGGCGCGCGAGGTGACGCTCGACTCGGTTGCGCGCGATCGCTCGCCGACGTTGGCCGACGCCGAGCGCACCCCGTGCGCGCTGGCCATCGCCCACGAGGAGTCGGCGCTAGTTCGGCAGGCCATCCGCGCCCTGCCGCACGACTATCGCCGCGTGCTCATCCTACGCAATTGGGAGCGATTGCCCTTTCAGGAGATCGGACGGCGCATGGGGCGTTCGACGAAGGCCTCGCAAAAACTTTGGACTCGAGCACTGGCGTGTTTGCAATGTCGACTGAAACTGGCGACTCGCGATTGATCTGGGCCGCGCGATCGACGGCGGTGGAGAGCGCCTCATCGCGCAGCGCCGTCGCAATCGATCGGCTTACCAGCGCACTGACCGAGTACGACGAATGGCTTGGTCGAACTTCGGCTGCCGAGACGCACACAACCGAAACATTGGCGACCGTTGAGTTGAAAAAGTGCTTGCGCGACTTGCACGCCGCGGCGTCAGTGTTGAGCGTGGATGAATTGTTGACTGAAGTCGATGCCGTCGATGAGGAAGGCCGCGACGATCCTTGCTCCGCGTCTCCGCTACCCTGCCAGCTCGGGCGTTTTCGCATTATCTCGCGCGTCGCCGAGGGAGGGCATGGGATCGTGCTGGCCGCGTGGGACGAACTGCTCGAAAGGCGCGTGGCCATCAAACTTCCGTTGCCGCGACTGCGGCGCTGCGCCGGATGGAAGCCGATGTTTCTGATGGAGATGCGAGCGGCTGCGCGGCTAAACCATCCCAATATCGTTTCGCTCTTGGAGGCCGCCGAGACCGGTCCGTTTTTGTATGCCGTGCAGCCCTGGTGCGCGGGGAGCACGCTGCGCGATTGGCTCCGATCCACTTCGTCGCCCATGCCGATCGGCGCCGCCATGCGGTTCGTCTCGCTCCTGGCGGTCGCTATGCACTACGCCCATGGCCAAGGCGTGTTGCATCGCGATCTCAAACCAAGCAACGTGCTTTTGGCGCCGTGTGAACCAGGGAACGCCCATGGTGTGCGACTGGGGCGGCGCCGCTGGTCGACGCCAATGATCTGCGATTTTGGGTCGGCGCGCTATTGGAACCCAGGCGGCGGCGACTCGCGCCAGCCGTCAATCTGTCCGGCGCTAGGCACCGTGCCGTATATCGCCCCCGAGGAAATGACGGAACCCGGCGTGCGCTCAGGACCGTGGACCGACGTCTTCTCGCTCGGCGCCATATTTTATGAGCTTCTCACCGGCTCGCCGCCATTTCAGGCCGAAGATTTCACGTCGACCTCCAACTGGCTGCTCTCGGGCCACCCTCCCCGGCCGTTAAGGCAATCGCGCGCCGACGTGCCGGACGAGCTCGAACGGATTTGTCTGAAATGCCTGGCCCGTGAGCCTGTGGAGCGATATGCCTCCGCTGCGGCGCTGGCCGGCGCTTTGTCGCACTGGCTGCGTAATGAGCGCGCGCAATTGGCGAAGGGCGAACTGGGCGACGTGGCCGGCGCCGCATGCGTTGCGCGTTCTTGCGCCAAGATGTCGGTTTATTCCTGCAAACAGCGTTCTAAATATAGGCGCAGGCCGAAAGGCCAATCGAACACTCACGCTGGAATGAGCGGTTCCGCGTGAGTGTTTTTTAAATTCGCGGCGGGAGGAAACTCTATGATCTCGGTCTTGATAGTGGACGCTATTCCTCAGCGCGCGGCCGGCTTGGCCGTGCTGTTGCGATTGCAGGGACACGACGCCTACACCACGCGGGAAACCACCTGCGAGCGGTTGATCGAACGCTCGCCGAGGCGCGAGGTGGTGCTGGTGCGCGCGCCCACGTTCGAGGACCAGTGGATCGTGCGCATGTTGTGGCCCGAAGGCGCATCAGACGATTCGGCGCATGTCATCAACGCGGCGCTAGCCAGCCTCCGTTCGCCTCCTGTCGCCGCGCTGGCCACACCAACTAGCGCCATGGCCGATGCTCCTGGCACGCGCGCCGCGTGGAAGTTGGTCACCAACCCGGTGCACGCCTCACGATCACCGTTCACTGGCCGGCGAAGGATACTCCGTGCGACGCCATTGGCAACACGTTGAATGCCGCATAGGTCGTCTACTCAGCGTTGTCGTCGTGCTGGGGCTGGTCCGGACCGGCGCGGCGGCGCCGCTGGTCGATCTTGCGGCGCTAGCCGACCTAGTAAGCGAAAGTCCCCTCGCGATCGCCGGGTACCCGCTGCCGCTTGTTTCGCCACCGGCCGATACCGGGGAAGGACTCGTGGGACCGGCGCTGTTTCTCAGCGATGGATTTCATCCGGGCACAGTGCCGCAAGGAATCATCGCCAATGCGTTTTTGCAAAGCGTGGCCGACGGCTACGGCATCGACACCGCTGCCTACCGAATCTCGGATCAAGAATTGGTGGCGCGCGCGGGACTGGCGCGACCGTCGGGCGAGACTTACATCAATGCACGCCGCTTCGTACGGCTGACGCCAGAGCCGCGCACCGCGCAGTTCGTGGCGGTGTTTGGCGGCATTTGGCTGCTGACCGCCGTCGCGCAGCGCAGTCGGCGGCGGCGTGCGGTTCGCGCCAGGCCCGGCGTTAGCGCCCCTTCTTGAGCAGCATCCGCAGCACAGTTTGCAAGATGCCGCCGTTCTTGTAGTAGTCCAGTTCCACCGGCGTGTCGATCCGCGCCCGGCAGGTGAACTCCTTCACATCACCCCCCGCGCCAGTGGCCTTCACTTTGAGCAGCGCGCGCGGCTTGAGCGAGTCGTCGAGCCCCTCGATGTCAAACACCTCTTCGCCGGTGATGCCGAGCGATTGCCACGTCTGACCCGCCGGAAGTTCGAGCGGCAAGACGCCCATGCCCACCAGGTTGCTGCGGTGGATTCGCTCGAAACTGACCGCCAGCACTGCCCGCACGCCGAGCAGCAGGGTGCCTTTGGCGGCCCAGTCGCGGCTGCTGCCGGTGCCATACTCAGCGCCGGCGATCACCACCAGCGGCACGCCCTCCTGTTTGTAAAGCTCGGCGGCGTCGTAGATCGGCATCACCTTGCCGCCGGGCAAGTGGCGCGTGACGCCCCCTTCGGTTCCAGGCGCCACCTGGTTGCGAATGCGGATGTTCGCAAAGGTGCCGCGCGTCATCACGCGATCGTTGCCGCGCCGCGCGCCGTAGCTGTTGAAGTCCAACGGCTGCACGCCGTTCTCTTGCAAAAACTTGCCGGCCGGGCTGGCCGTGGCGATCGAACCGGCGGGCGAGATATGGTCGGTGGTGATCGAGTCGCCCAATAGCGCCAACACCCGCGCGCCGTGAATCGGCTGAATCGGCTCGGGTTCGGCGCCGATATCGACCAGAAACGGCGGCTCTTGGATATAGGTGCTGCTGGCGTCCCACTCGTAAAGGTCGCCGCCGCCGACAGGCAACTTGTTCCAGCGCTCGTTCGATTGAAACACGTTGCCGTATTGCTTGCGGAACATTTCCGGGCCGAGCATGTCGCGCACCATGGTGGCCACTTCTTGTTGCGTGGGCCAAATGTCGCGCAGGTAAACTGGCTGGCCATCATTGCCGGCGCCAAGCGGCTCGCGATTGAGATCGATGTCGGTGGTGCCGGCCAAGGCGTAGGCCACCACCAGCGGCGGACTGGCTAGGTAGTTGGCTTTCACCAGCGGATTGACGCGACCCTCGAAGTTGCGGTTGCCACTGAGCACCGCCGACGCCACCAGATCGCCTGAGGTGACCGCCTTGGCCACGGGGTCGGGCAGCGGACCGCTGTTGCCAATGCAGGTGGTGCAGCCATAGCCCACCGTGTTGAAACCCAACTGATCGAGCGCCGCGGTGAGCCCGGCCTTGTCGAAGTAATCGGTGACGACGCGCGATCCCGGCGCCAGACTCGTTTTGACATATGGCTTGACCTGCAAGCCTTTGGCCGCTGCCTTTTGCGCCAAGAGTCCGGCGGCCAACATCACCGAGGGATTGCTGGTATTGGTGCAACTGGTGATGGCGGCGATCACCACGGCGCCATGGCCGATATCGACGCTGTTTCCATTGTCGCTGACCGTGCCCGTGCGCCGCAGGGCGGCGGCATCGAGGGCGAATCCCCGTTCGGCGACCGGCGCCACCAGCGCCTTGCGAAACGCATCTTGCATGTCGGCCAGCGGCACGCGGTCTTGCGGCCGTTTGGGGCCTGCCAGACTTGGCTCAACCGTGCCCAAATCGAGCGACAATGTCGAAGTGAAGCTCGGTGCGGGGGCGTCGTCGGTGCGGAACAGGCCTTGTTCCTTCGCGTACCGTTCGACCAGCATGGCCTCGGCGTCGGTGCGGCCGGTTTGCTTGAGGTAGGCGATCGTATGCGCATCGATCGGAAAGAAACCCATCGTGGCGCCATATTCGGGCGCCATGTTGGCGATGGTGGCGCGGTCGGCCACGCTCATGGTCGAGACGCCGGCGCCATAGAACTCGACGAACCGGCCCACCACCCCCTTCTTGCGCAGCATCTGCGTGACGGTCAGGACCAGATCGGTGGCGGTGGTGCCCGGCTTGAGTTGGCCCGTCAGCTCAAAGCCGACCACTTCCGGAATCAACATATAAATGGGCTGACCGAGCATCACCGCCTCGGCTTCAATGCCCCCCACGCCCCAGCCCACCACGCCAAGGCCGTTAATCATGGTGGTGTGGCTGTCGGTGCCGACCAGCGAGTCGGGCAGCGCCACGTCGCCATTTTTGTCTTGGCGGATGAACACCCCCTTCGCCAGGAATTCGAGGTTCACCTGATGAACGATGCCGACCGACGGCGGCACCACGCGGAAGTTGTCAAACGACTTTTGACCCCAGCGTAGAAACTCGTAGCGCTCTTGATTGCGCTGATACTCCAGATCGACGTTTTGCGCTAGCGCCTGGTCGGTGCCAAAGCGATCGACTTGCACCGAATGGTCGATGACCAGATCGACCGGAATGAGTGGGTTGATATTCTTGGGATCGCCGCCCAATCGCTTCATCGCCGTGCGCATCGCCGCCAGATCAACAACGCACGGCACGCCCGTGAAATCTTGCAGCACCACCCGCGCCGGCAAGAAGGGAATCTCCGCTTCGGGCAAGCTGTTCGCGTTCCAGGCGGCCAGGTTCTTCACATCGTCCTCGGTGACGAGGAATCCATCGCAATTGCGCAGCGCCGATTCGAGCAGCACGCGAATCGAGTAGGGCAATTGGCTGATTTTGGCGAGCCCCGCCTGTTCCAACTTCGACAGCCGATATATCCCGGCCTGGCCGCTGCCCGTGTCAAACGTGTCGCGCGCATGAAAGGGATCGAACTTTTGACCGGCCGCGTTCATTTCAGGCTCCTCTTTCCAAATAATCCGCAACTCGCCGGGTTCGGTTGGAGGGGAGAACCGAAGCTCGGGCTTTCATCGGCGTTGGCAGCCGGATTCTAGCCCATCGTCGAGAAACTGTCTTGGGGTTGGCGCGCGGCTGGGGCGGCGCGCTCGGCAAAGACGCTACGACCGGCCAGCCAGCCGGTTTGCTCCGGTGGAGTGCGCGTTCTAGGTTTGAGATGCCAAATCAGGTCCCTAGCCACAAACCTCAATAGTCGCTACCCATGCCCGAAAACAGCACCGACACATTGCTCAAGCGTCTGGCGTCGCTGAACAAATCGGGGGCCGATCCCGAGGCTTGGCAGTCGGTCCGCTCGACGCAGCCCAACCACGATGTGCCGACGCACGCCAAAGTCGAAAGCGCGCCTGCCTCGCCGCCCGCCGACTCCACGCTCGACCGGATGTGTCAGCGAATCAGCAGCCTGGTGACCAGCCCCGGTCGAGCCGAGGTGAACACCGGTTCGGAACGCGGCGAGTTCGTGCCGATGGAGCCGGCGACCTTCGCGGACGCCGGCATCACCGACACCGAGGTGGAGACGCTGATCCTCAAGTTCTTGCTCAATCGGGGCGCGGCGTCGGGCCGTGAGACGGCCGACCAAGTGCGCCTGCCATTCAAGTTGATCGAAGAACTGCTGCGGCAGATGAAGAACGATCAACTCTTGGTCTTCAAGGGCTCGGCGCCCATGAACGACTACATCTACACGATCACCGACATGGGGCGCGAACGGGGTCGGCGGCTGTTCGAGTTTTGCACCTACTTTGGCGCCACGCCCGTCTCCCTCACCGACTACATCGCCAGCGTCAAAGCGCAGTCGATCGAAAAGCAGCGCCCCACCGTCGACGACCTGCGCCGCGCGTTCTCCGACTTGTTGCTCAGCCAGCGGATGCTCAACCGCCTGGGCCCCGCCATCAACTCCGGCCGCGGTTTGTTCCTGTATGGGGCGCCGGGCAACGGCAAGACGAGCATCGCCGAACGCGCCACCCGCGCCTTTGGGCAAACGATCTGGATTCCGCGGGCGATCAGCGTCGACGGCAACATCATCCGCCTGTTCGACCCGGCCAACCACGAGGAGGCCCCGCTCGACTCGCACGACGGGCTATTGGACCAGAGCCGCGTCGACAAACGCTGGGTGCGCATTCGCCGCCCCACAATCGTCGTCGGCGGCGAGCTCACCATGAGCAGCCTGGAAATCACCGCGAGCGAAACAACCAACATCTGCGAGGCGCCGTTGCAGATGAAGAGCAATTGCGGCACGCTGGTGATCGACGACTTCGGCCGTCAGCGGATGAGCACTGACGAGCTCTTGAATCGCTGGATTGTGCCGCTGGAAAAGCGCTACGACTTTCTCAATATGCCCAACGGCAAGAAGATTCAGGTGCCGTTCGATCAGCTCATCATCTTCTCCACCAACCTGGAACCGAAGGACCTGGTGGACGAGGCGTTTCTGCGGCGTATTCCGTACAAGATCGACGTGATCGACCCCAGCGAGGAGGAGTTCCGCGAGCTGTTCCGGCTGATGGCGCCCAAGCTCGGCTTTGTCCATCGCGAGGAAGCGGTGGACCATCTGGTCGACAAGCACTACAAGTCGGTCAAACGCCCGTTCCGCTGTTGCCAGCCGCGCGACTTGCTGATGCAAGTGCGCAACTTCTGCTTCTATCAAGACCGCCCGCAGGAGATGACCCGCGAGAACTTCGACTTCGCCGTGGAGAACTATTTCGCGGTGATGTAAGCGGCCAGCGGCGCCAGCGCGCTATTTCACCCGCTCGTACCCAAATTCGAGCTTAAGCTGAGGGTCTTTTTCGGCGTCGGGCTGCAACTCGCGGAACAAGAGACTCGGCTGAATGTCGCGGTTGTGCTGGTACTTGGCCATGTACTCGGTGTGGTCGCCGCGAATCTCGTGGTAGAAGATCTGGCAGATCTGCACCCCCGGATAAATGCGGATCGGCTGCACCGCGAACATCTCCAGCGTCCAGTAGCCGGCGAAGCCGACGTCGCCAAAACCGGCCGTGACATGGACGAACAACCCCAACCGCCCCACCGACGAGCGCCCCTCGATCATCGGCACCAGATCGTGCGTCTCGGTCAGTTCGATCGTGCGCCCCAGATACAACTGATTGGGGCTGAGCACCAAACCCTCGGGCGGGATCACCAGCCGCCGAAAGCGGTTGGGCTTGCGCATGTCGAGCACCACCTCTTCGTAGGCGAGCAGTTCGTGGTGCAGGGTCAGGTTGTAGCTGTTCGGATTGAGGTTGGCCTCGTCGAACGGCTCGATCTTGACCTCATTTCCCAGGCGTCGTTGGATTTCCAACCCGGAAAGAATCATCGCCACGGCTCCCGACGGCGGTTGTCGACTTGATATTGCGGTTGCTGGCGCCCCGCGACGCGGACCGTCAGCATAACAAATGACTCACTCGCTGACTTTGACTCCCACTCGCGGACAATCGGCCGCCAAGGGGCACCGGCTGCAGCGCGGCTTACGCGCCAGACAGACCTGGCGTCCGTGATGAATCAACCGATGGCTGAAATCGATCCATTCCTTGGCTGGCAGAAGCTCCATCAAATCACGTTCGATTTTCACCGCGTCGGTCTGCCGCGTCAGGCCAAGGCGGTAGGTGATGCGCGAGACATGGGTATCGACCACCACGCCCGAAGCGATGCCGAAGGCCGTCCCCAGCACCACGTTGGCGGTTTTTCGGCCCACACCAGGAAGCTGGACCAATTGGTCGAGGTCGCACGGCACTTCGCCGCCATGCTCCGCTACCAGCTTTTGGCAACAGGCCTGAATGTTCTTCGCCTTGTTGCGAAAGAAGCCGGTGCTTTGGATGACCCGCTCCAGCGCTGCCAACGGCGCACGCGCATAGTCCTGGGCCGTGCGGTACTTCTTGAACAACTCGGCCGTGACCAGGTTCACTCGCTGGTCGGTGCACTGGGCCGATAGAATCGTCGCGATCAATAATTCCAGCGGATTCGCGAAACGCAGCGCGCATTCGGCGTTGGGGTAGTGCTTGCGCAGCAGTTGGGCCACGCGTTTCGCACGGCGCTTGGCGTCGGCGGCGGCCTGAGAGCGTGCCAAGCGGTGACTCGAAAACGAGGGCTGGAAGCGGACAAAGGCGTCCCGATTGTCGAGACGCCTTTAAGGGGTGTCAAGCAACCGTTTTTCAGCAGCGAAATGCGTTTGCCCCCAATCGACTCCCGCAGTAGATTTCTGGCAGTAGTGGCGATCGTCACAGCGGCGTTGTATTTGGCCACCGGCGAGCCCTGCGCTCCCTCACAGTATCTCCTACTCCTTCTCCCCACAGGAAAGGGGCTCCCATGAGCTCGTACGAAAATCCTTACGCAGTCGGATTAGGCGGGGTCGCTGCCCACGCCGGTGAGAACGAACGGGCCGACTTCATCACCAAGACTTACCTGCATCTGGCGGGCGCCGTGGCCGCCTTTGTGGCGCTGGAGGCGGTGCTGCTCAACCTGCCCGGCATCGACGGCATGGTGCAATTGATGGTCAGCGGGCGCTGGAGCTGGCTGATCGTGCTGGGCGCGTTCATGCTAGTGTCGACAATCGCCAGCAATTGGGCGCAGTCGACCACCAGCCTGTCGACGCAGTACTTTGGGCTGGCCCTCTATGTGGTGGCCCAGGCCATCATCTGCGTGCCGCTGTTGTGGGTGGCGCAACGTTTCGCCGGGCCGCAGGTCATTCCGTCGGCCGCGCTGATCACCGGCGTCATGTTTTCCGGACTGACCGCCGTGGTACTGTTCACCCGCAAGGACTTTTCCTTCTTGCGCTCGGTGCTGATGTTTGCGGGCTTCGCGGCGCTAGGCATGATCGTCGTCGCGGCCATCTTTAATTTTGAGCTTGGGGTGATTTTCACCTGCGCGCTCATCGCTTTGGCCTGCGGGTATATTCTCTACGACACGTCGAACGTGCTGCACCACTACCGCACCGATCAGTATGTGGCGGCGTCATTGGCTTTGTTCGCTTCGGTCATCCTGCTGTTCTACTATGTGCTACGCTTGCTCATGTCGCTTAAGCGCGACTAAGCAAGACTGTCAGCCGTCGCCGGCAACGGCGGTAAGAATCGAGTTTGTTTCGGCCTCGCGTACTCGCCGGTACGCGGGGCCTTTTTTTTTGCTCACTCGCGATGGCGTCGCCTACATCGCAAACCGCTCGAGCGCCAAGGTCTTGAGCGCCTTGAGATCGAGCTTGCCGGTTCCCAATACGGGTATCTCGTCGACTTCGGCGAAGCTGTCGGGCGAGGGAATCCAAAGATTCGGAATGCCCGTCTCGCTGAGTTCCCGGCAGATCTCGTCGGGCCGCTTGCTGAGCGAGGTGTGCAGGACGACTAGCCGCTCTCCCTTGCGCGCATCGGGCACGGCGGTGACGACCGCCTTCAGTTGCTCTTCGTCGGCCGAGACGACTTTTTGAATCAACTCCTCGATGCGGATGTGCGGCACCATCTCGCCGCCGATCTTGGAAAAGCGGCTTTCGCGTCCCGTAATCTTGATGAACCCGTCGGCGTCGATCAGCGCGATGTCGCCGGTCACGTACCAGCCGTCTCGCACCACCAGCGCGGTGAGATCGGGCCGGCCTAAATAACCCTTCATCACGCCCGGACCGCCAATCAACAACATGCCGGGCGTGCCTTGCGGCAACTCTTCGCCCGTCTCCGGATGCACAATCTTGGCGAGCACGCCGGGAATCGGGCGCCCCACAGTCCCTTCCCGAGTGAAAGAGCGGTCGTGCGTGGGCGCGCGGCTCTCCGGCACGTTCACCGCGACCAAGGGAGACAACTCGGTGGCGCCATATGCCTCAACTGGCCGTACGTTGAACTTGTTCTCAAACGCGTCAGACAATTCGACCGGCAACTTCTCGGCGCTGGCGAACACCACATCGCAGGCGGCGAAATCCTCCGGTTCGCAGCGCTTGAGATAAGCGCGAAGAAACGTGGGGGTGGCCATCATGATGGTGGCGCGATGCTTGCGCACCAGTTCACCCACCTGTTGCGCCTCGAGCGGCGAGAAATGGTACACCGCCTTGGGACGCAAGCAGAGCATGGTCCAGAGCGTGGCCGTGTAGCCATAAGAGTGAAAGAACGGCAGCACGCCGGCGGCGCAATCGTTTTCGGTCAGATGGATGACTTCGTCGATCGCCTGCACGTTCGACCCAACATTGCGGTGCGTGAGCATCACCCCCTTGGGCTCTCCCGTCGAACCCGACGTGAACAGCACGGTCAGCACGTCGTCGGGTTGAATACGATGCACGCCACACAGTCGCGCCAATAGCGGCACGGGCATGGTGTACGCCTGCAGCGCGCCGAGCAGTTTGTCGGCCTTGGTCACCTTGGGGATCAGGTCTTCCAGGCAAACGACTTTGGCGTTCAAGTCGAGCTTGATGCGCTGGAGAACCCGTTTGCTGGTGAGCACATGCTTGATGCCGCATTGGCGGATGCACGAATTGAGCGCCTCGGACGAAGCGGTGTAATTGAGATTCACCGCGATGCGGCCCGCCAATGGCAGCGCCACATTGGCCAGCACCGACCCGCCCGATGGCGGCAGAACAAGGCCGACATACTTTTCATCGGGCGACAGCAACTCGCGGGTCAAGAGTCGCCGGAAGATCAATGAGCGCATGAGCAGCGATCCACCGGTCATCTCCATGCCGGTCGAATCGGCGACCTTGGGGCGAAACATGCTGCGGCGACAGTTGTAGAGATACGCCAGCAGCGTGTTGTTCGGCAGAATCTTCTCCAATTCCACGTGGCACGTCCTTATTGAGCGCGGCGCGGGCCGCGATGTCTACACTCTAAAACGCCGCCTTAAATCGCGGCCCAATCAACATACCCCCCCGTCCGACAAGAAGGTAGTATTCGGCTGCGCTATAGACGCCGCCTCGGAATGGGCAAGTCATTGCGACTGGTTGCTTAGTCGCCTGCGGCGCGGGACCGGTCACACCCGGACCGCGCCAACTGACTTCGCGGCCGCAAATCGAGACGAGTCCCATACATAAAGTTCACCCACTTTACCAAGTCGTCAGACTCGTCTTGAGCCGCCGGCGCGATTTGGATTACTCTCTGCGCCTCAATGGAAGAGTCTTTCGCAACTTGGAGGCGTTTGTCATGAGCCGTTTGGGCAGCTTTCTTTTCGGCGCGATCTGCGGCGCCATTGTGTGTTTCACCGCGCTCAAGTACCACGTGCTGCGCACCAACGACGGCTACCAGTTCGTGCCGAAGCTGACCGCCAATTTCGAAGAGACCTACGTCGATGTTCGCAAATTCCAGGTCAACGACTGGAACGAGCACAAGGCGCTGGTCGCCGCCATCGTGCAGGCGGGCAAGAGCGACCTGTTGGGCGATTCGGCCGCCAGCTCATTGCACGAGGAAGCCAAGAGCCTGCTCGACAAGCTCGGCTGGCGATCGCAGACGGGCGAATCGAATCTGCGTTAGCAGCGCTCGCCGCCCCTACAATCCGCGCCACGCGCGCCGCTCGAACGCGGTTTTGCGCGTGTCGTGTCGCTTGCGCCAATCTCCACTGGCACAGTTGAAGTCGCTGCTAGCGGCCGCCCGATAGCAGCAAGGAGCCGCCGCGCAGGACGCGTGGCGAAGTGTGCCCCCCGGCGTGCCGTCGCGCAGAGGTCAAGCGGACCATGGAAATCAATCGCAATCAGTGGTTCATGATCGGGCTGGTGGTGCTCGCCCTAGGCATCCAGCTTCGCTTTGTCGATTCCTACGTGCTCACCGAAAAGACTACGCACTGGCTGGCCCAGCGCTTTGGCAAGCCGCATGAGCAGGCAGCCACCGGTATTTCGCAACTTTGGGCCGCCGAGGGCCCGGCGCCGCGCAAAGTCGTCGTGCCGCCCGAGTGGCTCGGCTGGGCCACCGTGTCGGTCGGCTCGGTGCTCATCTTGCACAGTCTGGCCATGCCACGGCCGGGCTAAACGCGGGGGCGCTGGCAGTTGCGAAACTTGGTTTGGATGGGAGCGGCGCTCACTTGTTTGGTTCTTAATGAGCCGTGTGCCGCGCAGTCGCCGCGCGTGGGGCGAGAGAGCCTGCTCGACCAGATACCAAGCTCCTCGCCGGCGCTGCGCGAAGGCGCCACCCTCGAATCGACAGCGGGCAGCTTTGTGCGCCAGGGAGATCGCTTGGTGTTTGTGCTGCCGGGCGGGGCGCGGCTCATCACGCTGGAGAATCTCAATCTGCAGCGTGTGGCCGACAAATTGGATGTCGACGGCGCCAGTCTCTCCTGGACCGTCTCTGGCCAGGTGACCGAGTGCCGCGGCGCCTTCTACCTGCTCATCACGCGGGCGCAAGCGCGGCGCGGCGTTCAACAAGAAGCGCGTAGGCCTGTTTCAACCGCGCGCCGGCGGGTGCGCCAGTAAATCGCGCAGATAGTCGCCGTAGGTGTTCTTGAGCTTGGCGGCCAACTGCTCAAGCTGGGCCGCGTTGATAAAGCCCTTGTTGTAGGCGATCTCTTCCAGACAAGAGATTTTGAGCCCCTGCCGCTTTTCGATCGCTTCGATGAAGTTGGCCGCCTCAATCAGCGAGTCGGGTGTGCCGGTATCGAGCCAGGCGAAGCCGCGCGAGAATCGCTCCACCCGCAACTCGGCGCGTTCCAGATACACCCGGTTGACATCGGTGATTTCCAATTCGCCGCGGGCGGAAGGCTTGAGATGGGCCGCGATGTCGATCACCTGGTTGTCGTAAAAGTAGAGGCCCGTCACCGCCCAGTTGCTTTTGGGCTGCTTGGGCTTCTCTTCCAGCGAATTGGCGCGACCGTCAGCGTCGAACGCCACCACGCCGTAACGCTCGGGATCTTTGACCATGTAGGCAAAGACGGTGGCGCCGACCGGCTGCGACGCCGCCCGCACTAACATCTGTTGAAAGCCTTGGCCGTAAAACAAATTGTCGCCCAGCACCAGGGCGCAGTGGTCGCGGCCCACGAACTCGCGCCCGATGATGAAAGCCTGTGCCAGCCCCTCGGGCTTGGGTTGCTGAGCGTAGCGAATCGAGATGCCAAGCTGGGCGCCGTCTCCCAACAGTCGCTCAAAGCCGCCGATGTCCTCGGGCGTGCTGATCAAGAGCACATCGCGAATGCCGGCCAGCATCAACGTCGACAAGGGATAGTAGATCATCGGCTTGTCGTAGATCGGCAGCAGTTGTTTGCTCACCGCCTTGGTGATGGGGTGCAAGCGCGTCCCCGATCCGCCCGCCAGAATGATCCCCTTCTTGCACAGCACTGGTTCGCTCATTGGTCGATGCTTCGCTCTGAGTGTTCGCTGACCTTAGTGTTTGCGTCGTTTCTCAATAGCCAACCCTTGGCGTGGCGGCCGCTTCCACGTCGAGTTCGGCCTTCGCCCCCGCGTAGCCGGGAAAGATGGTGCGTGCAGGTCGGATGAGGGGTCACTAACCGCTCGCTTCTGTTCTCTCACCCCACTCCCAATCGCTCCTGCTGGTACTTGCCCGACAAGACGCGCTCGACCCATACCGGATGGTCCATATACCAGCGAATAGTCAGTTCGAGCCCCGACTCGAAATTCTGCGCCGGTTTCCAGCCCAGGTCGCGCTCGATCTTGCCGGCGTCGATGGCGTAGCGGCGGTCGTGTCCGGGGCGATCGGCGACGCGGGTAATCAGGTTGCGGCAGGGACGATGCTTCAAATCGGGACGCAGCCGATCGACGGTGTCGCAGATCGCATGCACCACGTCCTTGTTGGTGCGTTCGCAATTGCCCCCCACGTTGTAAGTTTCGCCCACCTTGCCGGCGGCAAGCACCGCGCGGATCGCGTGGCAATGATCTTCGACAAACAGCCAGTCGCGAATGTTCATGCCGTCGCCATAGAGCGGCAGCGGTTCTCCCTTGAAACACTTGGTAATCATCAACGGCAAGAGCTTCTCGGGAAACTGGTACGGCCCATAGTTGTTCGAGCAGTTGGTGACCAACGTCGGCACGCCAAAGGTGTGATGATACGCCCGCACAAAGTGGTCGCTCGCCGCCTTCGATGCCGAGTAGGGGGAGTTGGGCGAATAAGGGGTGGTCTCCAGAAATTTGCCCTCGTCTCCCAGCGATCCATACACCTCGTCGGTCGAGACATGCAAGAAGCGAAAGCCGTCGCGCTCGCCGGGCGTCAGACCTTTCAGATATTCACGCGTGGCTTCGAGCAATTCAAACGTGCCGACCACATTGGTTTGCACGAACTCCGCCGGGCCGTCGATCGAGCGATCGACATGCGACTCGGCCGCGAAGTTGACGATGGCCCGCGGTCGATGTTCGGCCAGCAGGCGGCCCACCAATTCACGATCGGCAATGTCTCCCTGCACAAAAATGTGTCGCGAGTTGCCTTCGACCGGCGCTAGCGAATCGAGGTTGCCCGCGTAGGTGAGCTTGTCCAGATTGACGAGCTGGGTCGATTCTTCAGCGATCCATTGGCGGACAAAACAACTGCCGATGAAGCCGGCGCCGCCGGTCACCAAGATGGTCTGCATGACAGGGCCTCGAATTGCGACCTCCACGCGCCATGGACCGAGCGCCAGGCAACGCGGGATCGGTGCTGAGCTAAATTGGGAAAAACGCAGCGGCGCCCGCTTCATGAAGTGTGATCGGGACGCCGGTCCGAACGACTTGCGAATCGACGTAAGAGTATACCGGCGAAGTGGCTGCGCCCGAAAGGGTCTGGCCGGCTCGGCCAGCGCCCACCGCGCGGCGCCAACTGCCTGATAAACCCTGCCGGCTGGTGGGGCTTGTTCGGTAACTCGCGATTCCTTCGATTTGCCGTTCGTGCCGGTCGAATTTGCCTGTAAGGAGCAAGCCATGCACCGGCTGGCGCGCTGTGCGCCGGCCGACCTACGACGACGGCAGGGAATGCCGGAGCGGCTTGCACGGGGAACGCCAGAGCCTCACCGATTCCAAACTTTGGCAAGCTGGGAGCTGGACCGTGTCGTTCGCCGAGCGGCTGCGCTATTGGTATCTCGCTTGGTTCTCGCGTCCCGTGGGAGAACGCCTGCTCTATCGCGCCATCCGGCGCCAGCGAGCCGGCGCCATCCTGGAGATCGGCGTGGGCGATGCTGCTCGCGCCGCGCGCCTAATCCAGGTTGCCGGGCTGGGGCGCCCGCGCGCCGAGGTGCGGTATGTGGCGATCGACCCGTTCGATCTGCGAGGCGAAGAGCAAGGCGCGCCGCTGCCGCTCAAAGAGGCGCACTGCCGGCTGCGTCCCACCGGCGCACAAACCCGGTTGCTCCCCGGCGACGTCTATTCGGTGCTGGCCCGCATGGCCAATGGGCTAGGCAAGTTCGATATCGTGGTGATCGCGGCCTGCCACAACAACGACGCGCTGGCCCGCGCATGGTTTTACCTGCCACGCGTAGTGAACGACCAAACGCAGTTTTGGATCGAGCAACCGGCGGACAAGGGGGGCACGGCCTATCAACCGCTCGATCGCGCCCAGATCGCAGCGTTTACCCAGCCCGCCGCGCGCCGCAAGGCAGCCTAACAGTGTGGAGAAGTCTTCGACGGACGGCCAGGGCCTTGAAGAATCGCTTGTGACGCCCCAAACTTCATTCGCGCCAAACGCAGCCGCGCCCTTCACGCCACGACGCCATCGCTGCCGAGCCAGGTGACCTGCATCTCCTTGACCAGCGGCGCTTCGTAAGCGCGGGCAGAGAAGTTGGCCAGCGCCATCGCGTCGGCATTGGTGTAACGCAGATCGCCGCGGAGCGTCGCCAGATTCTGATCGAGATCGCTCTGCATCGAGACGCCGATATTGAGTAGCGACACTCGCTCGTCTTGCAACACCCAGCGGATCGCTGCCGGCGGCAACTTGGCCAGCGACTCGGGCGCCGCGTCGGGCACGAGATTGGCCGCGTTGTGGCCCAAGATGTTGGCGCCCATCACCTTCATCGCCACGATCGCCATGCCCTGCTCGTGCGCCTTGGCAAGGCACATTTCGCGCAGTTCCAGGTTGCGATGCGAGAGAATGGTATCCATCCCCTTGCGAAAGTAGCCATACGCCAACAGTGTTTGATCGAAGCCGCCCGTGGAGATCATCTTGAGTACGTCTTCAAACGCCACGTGCGTCGTCAGTCCGATGAACCTCAGCAGCTTCTCATCGCGCAGTTTGACCAGTTCGGCGTGCAACTGCATGGCGCCGTCGAAGCCGATCTTCTCAATCGCCGGGCTGTGGATCTGCACGCAATCGACATAGTCCGTGTTCAACTCGGAGAGCGACTTCTCCAGCATCGGCCGCACCCCCTTCGCCTCCATGGCATGGCACTTGGTGGCCAGGTACACCTGATCGCGCACGCCGGCCAAACCCTGGCCAAATATTTTTTCGCTTTCGCCATAGACGCGGGCAGTGTCGAAATAGCGGATGCCTTGGTCAAAGGCGTAGCGCACCAGCCGCGCGCTTTCTTCCATCGGCGGCAGCGGCACGCCATAGGCCTGAATGAACATCTTCACAAAGGCCGATCCGCCCATGCCGAGGATCGGCAGCACATGCCCGGTCTTGCCAAATGGCTTCATCGGCAGCCCTGTGGCCGTGGTGGCTATCTCTTTCTGATCGGGAGCAGCGGCGAACGCGAGGGCCGAGGGGAGAACAGCGCCCCCCGCGGCGGCCAGCAATCCCTGCTTGAGAAAATCGCGACGCTCGGTGGCGGCTTCATGACCACGACTCATGGCGGGCTCCTTCAGAGGACGAGTAAGTCGCCGACCTGGCCGCAAACGTGGTGCGCCGGCGGCCCAGGCAGCGCGGACCGACAAGATGAGACGAGCGCCTGTGATGATAGGCGCCGGCTGCGACCGATTGCAAATAATTCTGGCCGCGGCAGTCGCTACAATCTCATGCGAACCCGTCTCGATGTCACCCCGAATGGAGTAATTCGCATGCGCGTCGCCAAGCTTCCGTTGCTACTTGGACCAGCGATTGTGGCCGTCGCCCTGGTCGGCCTGGGTTTCAACTATCAGAAGGCGCCAAGCGCCCCTCGGGACGGCCGGTTTGTGTTTCCGGTGTTGCACAGCCTGGACGCCGCCTACCTGGGAGACACGCCCGCCCATCGCGGCAAATATGGCGGCCTGGACGGGGTGGACGTGAACGTGGCGCTGGGAGACCCCGTTTATCGCGGCGACACCATGGTCGGCACCATCACGCAAATCGTCTGGGAGCGTGTGCATGGCAGCCTGGAAATCGAGTTCGACCCCGCGCCGCTGCAACGCGTGAGCGTTGGCGACGAGGTGTGGGTATCGATCGCCAAGGTGCCCGTCAAACCGTAACCGCGCCGCAGGCGGCGGCGGTCGCGCTATTCGGTGAGCGTGCCTTTGGTGCTCGGCACGCCCGGCATGCGCGGATCGTGCTCCAGCGCCATCCGTAGCGAACGGGCAGTCGATTTGAAGATCGCCTCGGCGATGTGATGGCTGTTGCGCCCGTGGTGCAACACTACATGCAGATTAGCCAGCGCGTTGGCCGCCACCGCCTGCCAAAAGTCTTCGACCAGCTCGGTATCGAACTGGCCGATCTTTTCGCTAGGAAACTTGGCGTCGAACACCAGGTAGTAACGCCCCCCCAGGTCAAGCGCGGTGGTCACCAGCGTCTCATCCATGGGAAGCGTGAAGTGCCCGTAGCGACGAATGCCCGCCTTGTCTCCCAGGGCCTGCCGCATGGCCTGGCCGAGGCAGATGCCGACATCCTCAACCGTGTGATGCTGATCGACATGCAGGTCGCCGAGCGCATTGACTGTCAGGTCGATGGCGGCATGCCGCGCCAACAGCGTGAGCATGTGGTCCAGAAAGCCGACTCCGGTCGCCACATTGGCGATGCCGGCGCCATCGAGGTTGAGTTCCAACTCGATCGCCGTTTCGGCGGTGCGGCGTTGTATTTTGGCGGTGCGTGCCATGCGGTCGGAGCCGATGTTGGCTTTGGGGTGGTGTTGGCGAGCGGCGCTGAACGGCAAATCCTAGTCGATTTGCTGCCTGTCAAATCATACCCTTCAAGAGGGCCAGACAGGCATCGACCTGATCGTCGGCCCCGATCGAAATGCGTAGGCCGTCCCCCCAGCCCGCATAATGCATGTACCTGACCAACACCCGGTTCTCCTTGAGTCGCTCGTAGAGCGGCTTGACCGGTACTTGCGGGTGTGGGCACCAGACAAAATTGGCCTGGCTGTCGACGGCGTCGAAACCCAACTCGCGCAAAGCGCGGGTCATCCGCTCGCGCGTGGCGATGATCTTGCCGCGCGTCTCGGCCAACCAGCGCTGGTCGTCGATGGCGGCCACCGCGCCGGCGATCGATAGGGCGTCGCAGTTGTAGGAATCTTTGAGTTTGACCAGCCCCGCGATCACGTGCGGCTGCGCCACGACAAATCCAAATCGCAGCCCGGCCAGCGCGTACGACTTGCTGAAGGTCCGCGAGATCAGCACCTTGTCGGTCTGCTTCACCAGGTCGAGGCAGCTTGTCTCGGCGAAATCGACATAGGCCTCGTCGACCAACAAAGGGCAGGGAAGCCGCTGGGCGATTTCCAGCACCCGCGCCGGCGACAGCACGGTGCCCGAGGGGCTGTTGGGATTAGGCAGAAACACCAGTCGCAGGTCGGCGGCGGCCTGCGAAAAGTCGTCGCCGAGCGTCCAGTCGCGCCGAAAATGAACTTCTTCGCTTTGCGCGCCTTGGATTTCGGCCAAGGTCTTGTAGAGGATGTAGCTGGGAAATGGCAAACGGATGCGCTGCCCCTCGCCGACAAAGGCGCGGGTGACGATGGTCAAGATTTCGTCGCTGCCGTTGGCGGCCATGATCCAATCGGGGCCGACCCCCAGCACATCGGCGGCGCGTTCGCGAAAGGCGGTGGCCATCGAGTCGGAATAGCGCTCCAGTCCGCGCTCCAGCACGGTTTGGATGGCCCGATTCACCGCCGGCGAGCAGCGATACGGGTTCTCGTTGGTGTTGAGCTTGATGAACTTGCCCACCTGCGGCTGCTCGCCCGGCGCGTAGCCCGTCATTCGGTCGATTTCGGCGCGAAAATGCGACACTTATGGGCTCTCCTTCGGCAAGCGAATATCGACGCTGGCGCGGTGCGCCGTCAGCCCCTCCTTGTCGGCCATGACGCGCACCGCGGGGGCGGCCGCTTGCAGGTCGTCGGCGGTGAAGTGGATCACGCTAGTGCCGCGCACAAAGTCGAGCGCCGACAGCGCGCTGAAAAAGTGCGCCGTGCCGCCGGTCGGCAGCACATGCGATGGGCCAGCGACGTAATCACCTACCGCCACCGGCGAATAGGGACCGAGAAAGGCGGCGCCCGCGTGCGGAATTTTAGCCAATAGCGCCTCGGCGTCTTGCGTGGCGATGTGCAGGTGCTCGGCGGCCAACAAGTCGGCGATGGCGCAAGCCTCGTCGGCGTCGCGCGTCAGGATGATCGCGCCAAAGCTTTCCAGGCTCTGACGGGCCAGGTCGCTACGTTCTAGTCGCGCCAGTTGCCGGTCGAGTTCTAGCGCGACAGCGCCGGCCAATTCGCTGCTCCAGGTGACCAGGATGCTCGCCCCGGGGGAGTGCTCCGCCTGGGCGATCATGTCGGCCGCCGTGTAGTCGGCCCGCGTCGACTGGTCGCCGATCACCACTACCTCGCTAGGGCCAGCGATCGAGTCGATATCGACGTCGCCATACACCAGCTTCTTGGCTAGCGCCACGAACAGATTGCCCGGCCCCACGATCTTGTCGACCTTGGCCACCCCTGGCACGCCATAGGCGAGCGCGGCCACGGCCTGCGCGCCGCCGATGCGATACACCTCGTCGATGCCCAACTCGTGACAAGTGGCCAGCAGATCGCGGTTGTAAGAGCCAAAAGGAGTTGGCGGAGCGACCACCACCAACTCGCGTACGCCGGCCGCCTGCGCCGGCACGGCGGTCATCAGCACCGTCGATGGATAAGCCGCCGCGCCCCCTGGCACGCAGATGCCAACCCGCGACAGCGGCAAGTAGCGCTGGCCCAGATGGCCGCCACCGGCCAGCGGCAAGCGCACGTCGCGCGGGACCAGTTCGCGCTGAAAGCGCAGGATATTGTCGCGAATTTGGCGGATGGTCGACAGGAACTCTGGCTCGACCGCGCGATGCGCCTCGACAAGCTCATGCGCCGGCACGCGCACCGTTTCGGGCGTCAACTCGGCGCCGTCGAGTTTGTGTGTGTAGCCAAGCACGGCGGCCCACCCCTGCTCGCGCACGTCGCGGCAGATGCGCTCGACCACCTGGCTGGGCCGCAGCGCCTCGCCAAACACCTCGATCGTACGGCGCCGACCCGCCTCGCTGACGATGTCGCCGCGCGGACTCAGGCGCTCACGCACGGCGGCCAGCGCCTGGGCCACGTCGTCGTGTCGGGTGTCGATGCGGGTGATTTTCAAACCGTTTTTGCCTTGCGCGGAAGGGAGCGAAACAATGTCTGATATTCAGCCTAATTCAGACAGCCATCAGCACGGTGGGGTTCGGGAGCGGCCGATTGGCCATTGTGTAAGGTAACCCGGTTTCTGAAAAGGACTTGGTTTCGGTTTGGCTTGTGACACCTTCCGCCCCGCGATAGAACGATTCGGCCGAATCTTGGTCCCCGATTCAACCCTCCAGGAGACGTCATGCCCGCTCGTTTGCTCGACTTTCGCAGCGATACGGTGACCCGCCCCACGCTGGCGATGCGTTCCGCCATGGCCGCCGCTGAAGTGGGAGACGATGTGTTTGGCGAGGACCCCACCGTTTGCGCCTTGGAGGAACGCCTTGCCGCGCTGCTGGGCAAGGAAGCCGCTATTTACGCCCCCTCGGGCACCATGACCAATCAAATCGGCGTCAAGGTGCACACGCAGCCAGGGGACGAAATGATCTGCGAGGCGGGCTGCCATATCTACAACTACGAGCAGGCCGGGTATGTGCAGCTAAGCGGCGTCGCCGCGCGCACCGTGCCGGGCAAGTTTGGCGTGCTGGAACTGTCTCAGCTCGAAGGCTTGGTTCGCGGCGGCGACGATCATTTGCCGCGCACGCGGCTTGTGTGTCTGGAAAACACGCATAATCGCGGTGGCGGCAAGGTATTTCCCTATGAGAGTATCGAGGCCATCTGCGGCTGGGCGCACGGCAAGGGGCTGGCCACGCATCTCGATGGGGCACGGCTCTTCAACGCGGTGGTGGCCACCGGCGTCGCGGCCGATCGCTGGTCGAGCCACTTCGATACCGTAAGCGTTTGCTTCAGCAAGGGGCTGGGCGCTCCGGTCGGCTCGGCCCTGGCCGGCACCCACGAGCATATCCGCAAGGCGCGACGCCATCGCAAGCTGTTTGGCGGCGGTATGCGGCAGGCGGGCGTCATCGCGGCAGGCGCCTTGTACGCGCTGGAGCATCACATCGACCGCCTCGCTGAAGACCACGCCAACGCCAAGCGCTTGGCCGACGCCATACGGGCGATCGACGGCTTTTCGCTCGAACCAGAAGAGGTCGACACCAACATCGTCATCTTTGGCATCGCTCCGCATTTGGGAACCGCGGCCTACGTCGCCACACGGCTACAAGAGCGCGGCCTATTGATGCTGGCAATCAGCGAGCGGCAGATTCGCGCTGTGACCCATCTCGACGTGAACGCAGAGGATGTCGCGGCGGCAAGCCAGATTCTGGCCGCGGTCGCCAAGACAAAGCCCGGCAAGTCGGATGGCGACGCCAAGCGACGGCGGACCTCGTACGCCTGATGGGCGCCGCCTGGCCGCCTGAGTATCACCGGTCAGGCCGCTAAGCCTTCCAGATGCCCTGTAGTTGCTTGCGGAAATTGTTCCACTCGTCGACGCGGACGCGGCGCGTTTCGGCGCCGGCCAACTGAGCGACCCAGTGATCCATCCGCCGTAGCCGCTCGGCCAGCGTGCGCACCGAGCCCAGCGCCAGCTTGCAGGCCGCTGTCGAGCCCGCCTCGGTCAAGCGATCGAACTCGGCGCTATCGATGCACAATAGTTCCACGGGGCTCGCCGCGCGCACATCGGCCGAGTGCGGAGCCCGATCAAAGAACGACATCTCGCCAAAGCTGTCGTTCCGCTCCAGCACCGCCAGTCGCAGCGGGGAAGCAGCGCCGTCATGGGCGGGGTGGCAAATCACTTCGCATTGGCCGGACAGCACCACGCACAAGCGCGCGTCGCGGCCCCCTTCGCGAAAGATCATATCGCCGGTCGCGTAACGCTCGGTATGAGCCACGGAGGCAAGCTGTTCGCGCTCCTTGGTCGAGAGATTGGAAAAGATCGGCACGTCGGCCAGCGCGGCTGCGGCCACGCCAACGGGCAACGCCCGATCTTTCGTCGCTGCCGGTTCCCCCTGATGATTCAACATCGCTCTGTTCCTCGCCTATGCGATTCCGCCTAGCACCGTGGCACGGCCCACGCGGCCAATGCCCAGGATGTACGCCGCCGTGCGGAGACTCACCTTGCGCTCTTGCGCGATCTGCCAAACGCGTTCAAAGGCGTCCGTCATAACGCGATCTAGCTCCTGTCGCACGCGGTTGAGTCCCCACTGGTAGTGTTGCAGATTTTGGACCCATTCGAAGTAACTTGCGGTCACACCGCCAGCATTTGCCAGAATGTCCGGCAAAATCGTCACACCTTGCTTCTCTAAATACGCATCGGCCTCGGGATCGGTTGGGCCGTTCGCAGCCTCCAGGATCAACGGTGCCTTGATTTGCTCCATGTTGGTGGTGTTGATGACATCCCCCAGCGCCGCCGGAATCAAAAGTTCCACGTCGAGCCCAAACAAGCGCGACGGCTCCAAATGCTCGGCATCCGGGTAGCCAGTCAACAACCCCTTGTTTTGCAGCGAGTGGCGTAGCATCGCGGCTACGTCGAGCCCCTCGGGCCGATAGTACGCCCCGCTCAAATCGCTGACCGCCACCACCTTAAAATCGGCCTCGTGCAAGAACTTGGCGGCGTGCGAGCCCACATTGCCAAAGCCCTGGATAGCCACTCGCGTATCGCGCGGTTTGCGATTCAAGCGGCCAATGAACTTATAGGCCAGGATGCCCACCCCTCGGCCCGTCGCTTCTTCTCGGCCGGGCAGGCCGTGCAACTCGACTGGCTTGCCGGTCACGCAGGCGGGACTGAATCCGTGGTACTTCGCGTATTGGTTTGCAAACCAAGCCATTACCTCGGCGTTGGTGCCCATGTCGGGCGCCGGAATATCAACCGTCGGACCAACCAGGTCGTGGATTTGATCGACAAACTTGCGCGTGATGGTTTCCAGTTCGCGCGGGCTGAGCTTGCGCGGATCGACGGCGATGCCCCCTTTGGCGCCGCCGTACGGCAAATCGACCACTGCGGTCTTCCAGGTCATCAGCGCCGCGAGCGAACGCACCTCGTCGAGATCGACATCGGGATGAAACCGTAGTCCTCCCTTCATCGGGCCGCGGGCGTTGTCGTGCTGCACGCGGTAGCCAATGAAAGTGGTCACCTCGCCGTTGTCCATCTCCACAGACACCTGCACGCGAATCTCGCGCATTGGGGTGAGGAGCAGAGTGCGCATATTGCTGGTCAGATCGAGTTGATCAGCCGCGCGATTGAAGTAGTAGCCCGTGGCCTCGAATGCTCGCATGCCAACTCCTTGTTCGCGGAATGCGCCTGGCGTGCCCAATTCGATCGAATCATAGGCCGCGAGCTTTGAGGCCAGCAAGACAAGCGGCGGGGGGTGGGGCGACGTTACAATCGTATACGTTGCGGGCCCGGAGTCGAATCTGCCGCGCGAATTGTGGCTGTTTTCACGAGAAATTGCGATGCGAACCTGCTGCCTCTCCCTGCTGGCCCTGCTAGGCGTCTCGGCGGCGCAAGCCCAACCGGCATCGGGGAGCCTTCCGCTCTGGTCGCCGCCAACACAAGGCGAGGCACTAAGCTCGCCGCTCGATTACGTGCCGACCGCAGCGCAGGTCGTCTTGTATTGGCGCGTCGACGATTTTCTAAAACACCCCGAAGCGGCGCATGTGCTCGCGGCAGCCGGCGAGTTGGGCGAATGGCTGCAAGTCGAGGCGCCACGGCAATTGGGGGTCGCGCTCGACGATTTGCAGTGGCTCACCATCGGGCTAACCCCCGGCGACGAGGCGCCGCGCATCACGCTGGCTGGGATGACCAAGACGGCCAAGCCAGTGACGGAGTTGCAAGCCGCCTGGGGGACGACAACCGCGCGACCCGCCGCGACTGACTCCCAGTCCAACGGCAAGACTTCCCGCGTTAACGCCACGACATTCCCGCAAGGGGACAACACCTATTTTCTTCCACCCGAACAAGATGGCCGTCTGATTGTCCGTGCGCCGACGGCGCTGGCCAGAGAACTGTCGGCCGGGGCGAGCAAAGATCGACCGCGGCGCCGGGAGTTCGACGAACTCTTGGCGCACAGCGATGCGAGTCGGCACTTCACCGTGTTGTTCGCTCCCAGCTTCTGGCTCAACAGCGGCAAGCCGCTGCTGCGCGACCAGTATCAACACGTCCGCGACTGGTTGACTTGGTTCTTTCCGCGCACAACCGAGGGGGCGCTCGTGAGCTTGAACCTCGACGAGCGGCTGTTTCTTGAGCTGCGCATCGCCTCCAGCGCCGATCGCAAACCGGCGGTGCTATTGCGCGATTTTCGCGACCGGGTTGGCGAAGCGGCGGCGCGACTGGAATCAGAACTCAAAGACCGCGCGGCCACCGACTACGACCGCAAGGTGTTGGCTCGCCTGCCAAAAATGCTCGCCACGCTGGCCGAGTTCACTCGCGCCGATCTGGATGGCCGCCAGGTAGTGCTGCGCGCCTATCTGCCGACGGTGGCGGCGCACAATCTGGCGCTGGGCGCTCGGCTGCTCTTCGAACCGCTGCCCGCCGCGCCCGGCAGTCCCTGACGCCGGGCATTACTCCGGCGCTTTCTCGCCAGATCGCAATTGCAGATGCACGCGAGGCACTTCCCACATATAGCCGCTGTCACTGGCGTGCGTTGCCGCCTCGCGCATGGCGGCCAGCGACTCGGCGGAGCGACCGTGCGCCTCGTGCCAGAGTCCTAAATAAAGCTGCGCAAAGAACAACCGCTCGCGCAATTCTTGCTCGCCGGGCTTACCGGCCCGCGCGGCAGCAAGCACATCGTTGGGCGCGCCTTTTCCAGCAAACAGGCGGTAAATCTCCATCAGCGGCACGCGGCGGTCGCGCTGGATCGGCAACAACTGTTTGGCCGCGGCTTCGAGCGATTCCTCCCTGGCGTGGCATATGTAGCACCACACGGCGTTCTCCACGTCATTGGCATCGACCGTTTGATAGGCCTCGAATTGGCGGCGCCCCTCGGCGAATCGCCCAGCGTAGTAGTACGAAATGCCTCGCTTCCAGTGCCCCGCCAGCCGGCCGGGGTCGAGCTCGATGGCCTTGTCGAAATCGGCGATGGAGGCGTCAATTTCGCCAGCCAAAAAATGCGCGCTGCCACGGCGGTCGTGGATTTCAGCGGCGCTGGCCGGCGCGAGCGGCAGCCCCTTCAAACTCAAAATGTCGCTGTATGCCACTGCGGCATCGCGATACGCGCGACGTTGTTCGTGGATGCTCGCCAGCAGTAGGCGCGGCCGGGCATCGGCCGGCGACGCGTCAATGGCTTGCCTGGCCTTGGCGGCCGCTTCGTCCAGCTTGCCGGCGGCGAGCGCGGCGCGGGCGCTATCGACCAGCAATTCGGCGTCGCCCCCGCTCGCCATTGGGGACGCCAAGAGCAGCGATAACAAAGTGATGATCGCGCGTCGCATGCGGTCCTCTCCCAGGCAAATCAACAATGTCACCGCGACATTGTCGCCAGGAATGCGACCGGAGAAAATGAGGCAAGTCTTATTTCAAGGCCGGCTTGTCTGGCGATGCTCCGCCCTGGGCCGTCTGCTGCGCAATCGGATTGAACCTAAGTTGCGCGACAATCGCCTCGTCGGCGTTGCCAAAGGCTTCCAACATCGGCGTTTCGACCGCGAAGATCAAAAGCGATTGCTGGCCCGCCGGAGTGGTCATCAGATAGTAGATCCACTGCATCGGCAGTTCTTCCACCTTGCCCGTCGCCACCACGCGATACACCAGTCGGCTCGGGTCGTCGCTGTTCTGCGAGGCGGTGACGAACTGCCCAAACCCCTCGCCCAGAGCTTTTTGGATATCGAGCTGAAACTTGGCCAACGGCACCGGTTTTTCAGTGCGCGTGAGGGGCACCACGTTGCATTGTGCCACCAGTTCGCCCCGATCGATCAGTCGAAACACCGCCCCTTTGGGCTCTTCGGTCAGCAGCAGCCAACGTCGATCGTAAAGAAAGCTGAATTCGTCGTTCAGGCCATAGTAGGCGAGCAGCAGTTGATCGTCGGTTGGGGCGTGTTGTTTGCCCGCCACCACTGCCGGCAGCAGTTTTGACTGCTGAATTGGCTCAATCTTAAGCTGCAAGCGGGCCGTGGCGTCTACGCCCGGCGCGGCATGCCCGATCGAGCGATTCTCTTTGATCAGTAGCGCCAACCAGGTCACGCGGCGGGCGGCAAAGTCGAAGGTGTACTTTGCTTTCACCTCGATCTCGGTGGCCACGCCGCCAATCGCGCCGAGCAGTTTTCCTTGCAGTTCGCATTTCGCCTCGGCGTCATTGGCTTCGATCAGCACGCTCTCGGCGTCCGAAGTGCTGACCGCATCGACTCCCACCAAGGCCGCCATCAGGTCGGGCGTGTGTTGCCAACGATCCTCGATCGCCACCGACTGATCGGGCAACAGAGCATCGACAATCAGGCTATCGCCCGGCGTCGAAAGCAGATCGAGTTCCTCGCGCGCGATGTGCCCGTCCGGGCAAAACAGTCGCAATTGCTGGCCGGTCCAGTCGCCTACGATCGCCGAGTGTTCGGGATCGAGCAGCGGCTCTTGCGATTTGCCGTCGATCGTGAGCTTGGCGGTCGCTTTGTCGAAGCACCGAATCGAGCGTCGCGCTGTGGCGGCCTCGACATCCACCAAACGCTCATCGTAGTTGGCCGAACCGACCGCCTGCATCGGCAGCGTCTTCACCTGCTCTTGGTCCGGCAGCTTCAGATTGCCGGTGACCTCCAACAGGGTTTCGATATGCGAGGTGCGGCCCACGGTCAGGTCGGGCCGCAGGTTATAGGTTTCCGCTGCGGCCGCTGGGTCGAGCAGACAAGCGACCAAAATCAGCGCAACCCAAAATCGCGTAAAGCCTTGCATTCAATAGTCCCCAGGCGGCCCTGATCGATGGAACGGCTTGTCCTAGATCGACCGACTGGGGGAGCGAATTCCATTGAAAAGTTACGTCCCCGCTTAGGGGAGTGACCGTGGGGCGGGTCAGTGGACACAAACGGTTATGGCGCAAAGAGAAAATTTGCCAGCTCGCGACGGAACCTAAGGTCCCAAGAATTTGTCAAAAAAGTTGAAGTTTGTTTGGGCGACTGGACACTTGGTTACGTACAACTTGTAGCGGACGCCGGGATTGGCTCAGCAATGGACCATTTTGGGCATCGGCCAGGCTGTTTTTCAGGAGTGCCGCCTGTCGGGCGAGGGAATTGCCGGAACACCGACAGGCGTGGATTGGTTTGGAGAAGAAGTTAGCCATGCATACCGACTATTTGCTTGCCAGCTTGCGTCAATTGCGCGATCACGAGGTGGAACAAGCCCCGCGTGAACGCCAAATGGAATACGTCGATCGGGCCGAGCGCCTGTTGAGCGAAATCGACCCCAAGCGCAATTACAGCTTTGATTTCGTTTGCCAGCGCTTGACCGAAGGCGCCTGCAGCGCGCGCAAGTCGCAGAAGTGCGCCGGCAAGGATTTGCAGCACGACCTGCGGCTGTGGGTCGAAGACCTCTCCGATGCCGCCAACGTGGCGGCTGACACCGCAGGCGAGCCTGTGCTCACCGTCGAAGATCTGAGCAAGCGTTACAACGTGTCGACCAAGACCGTGTCGCGCTGGCGCCAGCAGGGGCTGGTCAGCCGGCGATTTGTGTTCGACGGGCGAAAGCGCGTCGGCTTTTTGCGTAGCTCGGTGGAGCGGTTTGTAACCGCCAACGAGGACCGTGTGCGCCGTGGCTCGAGCTTTAGCCAGCTTGACGACGCGGAACGCGATCAGATCATCGAGCGCTCGCGGCGTCTGATTCAGGCCGGGGCGTGCCCCGCCGAAGCGATGAAGCGGGTCGCTCGCCGCTTCGATCGCAGCGTCGAGACTGTTCGCTACACGATCAAGCAGTTCGATGGCGAGCATCCCGACAGTGCGGTGTTTCCGGAGCATTCCGGCACGCTGGCCGACCACGTGAAGCAGCGGATTTATCAGCAATATCGCCGTGGCATCACGGTCGACGCGTTGGCCAAGCAGCACTGCCGCACCAAGACCAGCATTTACCGCGTCATCAACGAGATGCGGGCGCGCCAGATTCTGGACTTGCCGCTCGACTTTATTCCCAGCCCAGAGTTTGAAAAGGCAAACGCGGATCGCGTGATTTTGACGCCGATGCCGGCCTCGCCCACCGCCCCCCGTGCGGTGCGCCTGCCGAGCGGGTTGCCCCCCTACCTGCAAAGCCTGTACGAGGTGCCGCTGCTCAATCGCGAGCAGGAAGGGCATCTTTTCCGCAAGTACAACTACCTGAAGTATCGGGCGGGCAAGCTGCGCAACCAGATCGATCCGCTGCGACCCAAAAGCGCCTTGATGGATGAGATCGAAGGGCTGCATCAGCAGGCAATCGACACCAAGAACCAGATCATTCGGGCAAATCTGCGTCTGGTCGTGTCGATCGCCAAGCGGCATGTCGGCGCCACCGGCGACTTTTTCGAGCTGGTGAGCGATGGCAACGTCTCGCTGATGCGGGCGGTGGAAAAGTTCGATTACGGTCGCGGCAACAAGTTCAGCACATACGCCACCTGGGCGATTATGAAGAACTATGCTCGCACCATCCCGGACGAGCATCGACAGCGTGATCGCTTTCGCACCAGCCACGACGAGATGTTCTCGGCGACGCAGGATGTTCGCAGCGATCAGTTTGAGCTGGAATTGGCTCAGCGCTCGCGGGAGACGCAGATTGGCCGGATTTTGGACGCGCTCGACGAGCGGGAGCAAAAGATCATCATCAGCCGCTTTGGCCTGGAACGTGGTCACGAACCATTGACCCTGAAAGAAGTTGGGGCCGAGCTGGGGGTCACCAAGGAACGGATTCGCCAAATCGAGGCCCGTGCGCTGATGAAGCTGCGTAAAGCGGCCGAAGATGAACGGATCGAGGTTCCTGGCGTGTAGTCGCCAGCAACTGCGATGCGGATCGATTACGGACGATCCGAGAGTCGAACCCGACGCTCGGATCGTCCGTCTATTTTGTGCGCGAGTTGCGAAAATCGCCACGGGAGCGATGCCGGTTGGTGGCGTGCGGCGCTTGGCGCGGCACGTTGACGAGCCGGGCAAGGTTTTTGCGCGGATTTTCGTGCGAGCCCGCCTTGCATACAGCCTTTGTTTCTTTATAGTTACTGGTTTTCCGGCATCCTCAGTCGGCTAGCGTAGCTCAATTGGCAGAGCAGCTGATTTGTAATCAGCAGGTTGTGGGTTCAAGTCCCTCCGCTAGCTCGTGTTCGCCCGCAGTTTGGGCGACTCGCCGGCTGGATGGAAACTGGCCGGCAAATGCAGCGTGAACGAAAGTAATTTCGATCGGCCGAGAAGGCCGGTTTTGAGCGGATTGAAGGTGTGCGTGGGGCTCGCCCCCGAGGAGATGTGAACGGGGGGTTTCCCGAGCGGTCAAAGGGGTCAGACTGTAAATCTGATGGCTTATGCCTTCACAGGTTCGAATCCTGTACCCCCCATTAACTAGGGCCGCTTGGCGCGGCAAAGAGAGCGAGAAAAGAGGATCGAACGCGGGTGTAGCTCAATGGTAGAGCAATAGCCTTCCAAGCTAAAGACGAGGGTTCGATTCCCTTCACCCGCTCTGGCGAGTGCATGTTGGAAACGAAGGCAACAAGCTGAGTGCGCGGGGCGACAACGAGGGGCAACGACGAACGGGCCAGTCGAGGGGCGAGGTCCGAACAACAAGGGGCGCGAGTAGTAGGGGCCGCAAAAGCGAGATACGACGACAACTGCGATGAGGACACACCCCACAATAAAGCGACCTGTTCGCTACGCCAGCGAATAGCCGCAACTGCTGCTGTAGCTCAGTTGGTAGAGCGCGTCCTTGGTAAGGACGAGGTCACGGGTTCAAATCCCATCAGCAGCTCTTGGGTTTGATCAATTTCAACAACAACGGCCGACCGCCTGGTTTTAGGTAGAGATTAGGGAGAGCAATGGCTAAGGATAATTTTGAACGCAAGAAACCGCATGTAAACGTCGGCACGATCGGTCACATCGATCACGGCAAGACGACCCTCACCGGCGCCATCCTTGCCGTGCAGGCCGCTAAGGGGATGGCCAAATTCAAGGCCTACTCCGACATCGCCAAGGGGGGCACCGTCCGCGACGAAACCAAGACCGTGACCATCGCCGTCAGTCACGTCGAGTACGAGTCGCCGAATCGTCACTACGCCCACATCGACTGTCCGGGCCATGCCGACTTCATCAAGAACATGATCACCGGCGCCGCCCAGATGGACGGCGCCATCCTGGTGGTGTCGGCCGCTGACGGCCCCATGCCGCAGACCCGTGAGCACATCCTGTTGGCGCGTCAGGTCGGCGTGCCCGCCTTGGTGGTCTTCCTCAACAAGTGCGATCTGGTCGACGACCCCGAGTTGCTCGAACTGGTCGAGTTGGAACTGCGCGAGTTGCTCACGCACCACGGCTTCCCTGGAGACGAGATTCCGATCATTCGCGGCGCCGCCCGCCCGGCATACGACAAGCCGGCCGATCCCGAAGCCAACAAGTGCATCGGCGAGCTGATGGACGCGATCGACTCCTACATTCCCGAGCCGGTCCGCGAAATCGACAAGCCGTTCCTGATGGCCATCGAAGACGTGTTCTCGATCGAAGGTCGCGGCACGGTGGTCACGGGCCGCATCGAGCGTGGCTTGGTCAAGGTGGGCGAGGAAATCGAAATCCTCGGGCTCACCACCGCACCGCGCAAGACCACGGTCACGGGCGTCGAAATGTTCAACAAGACACTCGATCAGGGCCAGGCCGGAGATAACGTCGGCTGCCTGCTTCGCGGCATCAAGCGCGAAGAAATCGAGCGCGGCCAGGTGCTGGCCAAGCCCGGATCGATCACGCCGCATACCAAATTCGAGGCCGAAGTTTACGTGTTGTCGAAGGAGGAAGGCGGGCGTCACACGCCGTTCTTTAGCGGTTACCGCCCGCAGTTCTACTTCCGCACCACCGATGTCACCGGCACCGCGCAGCTCATCGGCGACGCCGAGATGTGCATGCCGGGCGACAACGCTCGTATCAAGGTCGAACTGATCTCGCCGATCGCCATGGACGATGGCGTTCGCTTCGCCATTCGCGAAGGCGGCAAGACGGTCGGTTCGGGCGTGGTCACCAAGATCTTGGAGTAAACGACAACGCGCAATGCGGGCGTCGCCGCCACCGCGGGGCGATGCTTCGTTAGCAGACAACCAACGCGGCCCGGCGACGGGCCGCGTCTTTTGGCCCCCGCCGGGCCGAGCTAGGGGTGTAGCTCAATTGGCAGAGCGCCGGTCTCCAAAACCGGAGGTTGCGAGTTCGATTCCCGCCGCCCCT